>USPI01000099.1 GCA_900556535.1 uncultured Eubacteriales bacterium
TACCTCTACTCCTAAGAAGCCTAACTCCGCACTGCGTAAGATCGCCCGTGTACGTCTGACCAACGGTTACGAAGTCACCGCATACATCCCCGGTGTCGGCCACAACCTTCAGGAGCATAGCGTAGTTATGATCCGCGGCGGCCGTGTCAAGGACCTCCCCGGTGTTCGTTACCACATCATTCGCGGCACTCTTGATGCTCAGGGCGTGAACGGCCGTATGCAGGCCCGTTCCAAGTACGGTGCAAAGAGACCCAAGGCTGCAAAGAAAAAGTAAAATCCAACAAGCAAAATTTTGCCCTGTTGTCTACTATATAATAATAGACCTCGGGGCGCAGACGGAGCGGCAATGTTCCGTTCCGAGTACCTGTGAAGTCATTTTTTAATGAAGGAGGGAAGCACAGTGCCCAGAAGAGGTAATGTTCCCAAAAGAGAAATTTTACCCGATCCTATGTACAATAGCGTGCTGGTGACCAAGCTCATCAACGCTATCATGCTGGACGGCAAAAAGGGTGTTGCTCAGAAGGTCGTTTACGACGCTTTTGACATCATCAAGGAGAAGACCGGCAAGGAGCCCCTTGACGCCTTCACCGAAGCAATGAACAATATCATGCCCAGCCTCGAAGTTAAGGCTCGCCGTGTCGGCGGTGCAACTTACCAGGTTCCTATCGAAGTAAGACCTGCACGTCGTCAGACTCTCGGCCTTCGCTGGCTGGTCGGCTATGCCCGCAAGCGCGGCGAAAAGACCATGAAGGAGCGCCTGGCCGGCGAGATCATGGACGCCTGCAACAACCTCGGCGCATCCGTCAAGAAGCGCGAGGATACCCACAAGATGGCAGACTCCAACAAGGCCTTCGCACACTTCAGATGGTAATCCTATCAGGAGAAGTTTATGCCAAGAGAGTACTCACTTGAAAAAACCAGAAATATCGGTATCATGGCTCACATCGACGCCGGCAAGACTACGACCACTGAGCGTATTCTTTACTACACCGGCGTAAACTACAAGATCGGCGAGACCCATGAAGGTACCGCTACCATGGACTGGATGGAACAGGAGCAGGAGAGAGGTATCACCATCACCTCCGCCGCCACCACCTGCCACTGGCGCGATACCCGTATCAATATCATTGACACCCCGGGTCACGTTGACTTTACCGTTGAGGTCGAGCGTTCTCTGCGCGTTCTTGACGGCTGCGTAACCGTACTGTGTGCCAAGGGCGGCGTTGAGCCGCAGTCCGAGACAGTTTGGAGACAGGCTGACCATTACAACGTTCCCCGTATGATATACGTCAACAAGATGGATATCATGGGCGCGGACTTTTACCGTGTTCTCGACATGGTACACGACAGACTCAAATGTAATGCAGTGCCCATCCAGCTCCCGATCGGCGCCGAAGCGGATTTCCGTGGCATAATCGATCTGGTTGAGATGAATGCCCGCGTTTACTACGATGATCTCGGAAACGATATGCATACCGAGGAGATCCCCGAGGATATGCGTGACATGGCCGAGGAATACCATACTAATCTGCTGGAAGCTATCTCGGATTTCGACGACGAGATAATGATGCGTTATCTCGACGGCGAAGAGGTTCCGCAGGATATGATCCGCAATGCCATCAGAAAGGCGACCTGCGCCGTTAAGATGGTACCCGTGGTCTGCGGCACTTCCTACAAAAACAAAGGCGTGCAGAAGCTGCTCGACGCTATCGTCGATTACATGCCCTCGCCGCTTGACATTCCGGCCATCACCGGAACCAACCCCAAGACCGATGAGGAGGAGACCCGCGAGGCGTCCGACGACGCTCCGTTCTCCGCACTTGCATTCAAGATCATGACCGACCCCTTCGTCGGCCGTCTGAGCTTCTTCCGTGTCTATTCCGGCATCGTTGAGGCAGGCAAGAGCGTCCTCAACTCGTCCAAGGGTCAGCGTGAGCGTATCGGCAGAATCCTGCTGATGCACGCAAACCACAGAGAGGATCTCTCCGTTGCATATTCCGGCGATATCGCAGCAGCGGTCGGTCTTAAAAACACCACCACCGGCGATACCCTGTGCGATGAGAAGAATCCCATCATCCTTGAATCCATGGAGTTCCCCGAGCCCGTTATCCGCGTCGCCATCGAGCCCAAGACCAAAGCAGGTCAGGAGAAAATGGCTATCGCGCTTCAGAAGCTGGCCGAGGAGGATCCCACCTTTAAGACCTACACCGACGAAGAGTCGGGCCAGACCATCATCGCCGGCATGGGCGAGCTCCACCTTGAGATCATCGTTGACAGACTTCTGCGCGAGTTCAAGGTCGAGGCAAATGTCGGTAAGCCGCAGGTTTCCTACAAGGAGACCATCACCCGCGAGGCTACCGTCGATACCCGCTATGTCCGTCAGACCGGTGGTAAGGGCCAGTTTGCACATTGTAAGATCACCGTTGAGCCGAACGAGTCCGGCAAGGGCTATGAGTTCATCAACAAGATCACCGGCGGCGCTATCCCCAAGGAGTATATCCCCTGTGTCGATCAGGGTATCCAGGGCGCAATGCAGTCGGGCGTGCTTGCAGGCTATCAGGTCGTTGACGTTAAGGTCACGCTCATTGACGGCTCCTACCACGAGGTAGACTCGTCCGAAATGGCGTTCAAGATCTGCGGCAGCATGGCGTTCAAGGAGGCCTGCGAGAAGGCAGGTCCCACTCTGCTTGAACCTATCATGAAGGTCGTCGTAACGGCTCCCGATGATTACATGGGCGACGTTATGGGCGATATCAACGCAAGACGCGGCCAGATCATCGGCTCCGATATCAGAAACGGCGCCGCTGTGATCGAGGCAAACGTTCCTCTTGCATCCATGTTCGGCTACGCGACCGACCTGAGAAGCAAAACTCAGGGCCGTGCGACCTACAGCATGGAGCCCAGCCACTATGTCGAGCTTCCGAAGAGCCTTCAGGAGTCTCTTCGCAGCGGACGCAATGGCTAAATCATTATAAACAAGTAGTTATATTAAAACCATTTGTACTAATTTAACGGAGGTTATTATTATGGCAAAGCAGCAATTCGACAGATCCCTGCCCCACGTCAATATCGGCACCATCGGTCACATTGACCACGGCAAGACCACCCTGACCGCAGCTATCACCAAGTATCTGTCCCTGTTCGGCGACGCAGAGTATACCGATTACTCTTCCATCGACAAGGCTCCCGAAGAGAGAGAGCGCGGCATCACCATCAACACCGCACACGTCGAGTACAAGACCGCACATCGTCATTACGCACACGTTGACTGCCCGGGTCACGCTGACTATATCAAGAACATGATCACCGGCGCAGCTCAGATGGACGGCGCTATCCTCGTTATCGCAGCATCCGACGGTCCTATGGCTCAGACCCGCGAGCACCTTCTGCTTGCCCGTCAGGTTAACGTTCCTTCCGTCCTCGTCTTCCTGAACAAGTGCGATCAGGTCGACGACGAAGAGCTCCTCGAGCTCGTCGAGATGGAAGTTCGCGAGCTGCTCGACTTCTACGGCTTCCCCGGAGACGACACCCCCATCATCCGCGGCTCCGCTCTTAACGCACTCGTTTGCGAGTCCAAGGACCCCAATGCTCCCGAGTATGCATGCATCAAGGAGCTCATGGACGCAGTTGACACTTGGATCCCCACTCCCGACCGTAAGGCAGACCAGCCGTTCCTTATGCCTGTTGAGGACGTATTCACCATCTCCGGCCGCGGCACTGTTACCACCGGTCGTGTAGAGCGTGGCCGCGTCAAGGTTGGCGACAAGGTTCAGATCGTCGGCCTGAAGGACGAGATCACCGAGACCACCGTCACCGGTACCGAGATGTTCCACAAGATCCTCGAGTACGCAGAGGCTGGCGACAACGTCGGTACTCTTCTCCGTGGTATTGCTAAGAAGGACGTAGAGCGCGGACAGGTTCTCGCAGCTCCCGGCTCCATCAAGCCCCACACCAAGTTCGTTGGCCAGGTTTACGTTCTGTCCAAGGACGAAGGCGGCCGTCACACCCCGTTCTTCAATAACTACCGTCCCCAGTTCTACTTCCGTACCACCGACGTTACCGGCGTCATCACCCTTCCCGAAGGCACTGAGATGTGCATGCCCGGCGACAACGTTGATATGAAGGTCGAGCTCATCACCCCGATCGCAATTGAGAAGGGCCTGCGTTTCGCTATCCGTGAGGGTGGCCGTACCGTCGGCTCCGGCGTCGTCATCGAGGTCGAGGAGTAATTCTCAATTTAACATCGTTCGGATGTGAATTATTCGAATAACTTTGACCCCCGAGGCTTAGGCTTCGGGGGTCATTTTTTATCGTATGCCGTGCATAAAGCCGGTGATGTCGGCGGTGTGGATATCGCCGCCTATGACTCTTGTTCCGCGAACGTAAAGCGTCGCGTAAACGGTGTCGGTCGTGCCGGCGTAGTTCGTGACGACGTATGTATATTGCTTGCAGCCGAGCCCCGCGTAGGAGGGAAAATCATAGCCCTGCGCCTTTTGCATCTGGACATAGTCAAATAGCGCGCCGTCAAATTCCTTCGGCAATACGACCGTGCACGCATCCTCGCTCAGAGGGTCTGCACTCCAGCCGTAGGAGGCGAGATATTTTATCCTGCCGTCTGTTTGCGAGGCGTCGAGCATATCACTTACGGAGAATAAGCTGCGCGGCTGTGAGCAGAGTATGACCGCCGCCGCGAGTATCACTCCGATTGCCAAAATTAGCGCTGCTGCGCGCTGTTTCGTCAGCTTTAAACAATTTGTAAACATAGCGGTATATCAGCCTTTTCCTGTTCAAAAATCTTATACTTTATGTTATAATTACCTTGCTATTTACTTTATGCACAGAGGGGTGAGCATATGTCTGAAATACGCCTTGACAAGCTGCTTTCGGAGACGACCGCGTACACGCGCAGTCAGCTCAAGCAGATAATAAAAAGCGGCAGAGTCAGCGTTAACGGCACTGCGGTCACCGCTCCCGAGACTAAAATCGACCCAACGGGCACACTGATAGAGCTTGACGGTGAGAGTGTTTCGTATGCAAAATTTCACTATTTCATGCTCAATAAGCCCGCCGGAATCCTCTCCGCTACGGACGATAGAAAGCAAAAAACCGTCATCGAGCTTTTTCCCGAGAAAATGCGCAGACGGCTGTTTCCCGTCGGCAGACTCGATAAGGACACGACCGGGCTGCTGCTCGTGACCGATGACGGCGACTTTGCGCACAAGGTCATTTCGCCGCGCTCTGAGATAGTCAAAACCTACCGCGCCGTGACGAGCGAGCCGGTAAATGATGCCGATGTCGAGGCGTTTCGGCAGGGGATAGTCCTTGCCGACGGCACGGAATGCCTGCCTGCGGGGCTTGAGGCTCTGCCCGACGGAAGCTGCCTCGTGCGTGTCTATGAGGGCAAGTATCATCAGGTAAAGCGTATGCTCGCCTCGCGCTCAAAGCCCGTAATTGAGCTCAAAAGGCTGTCCATCGGTGCTCTTGAGCTTGATGAAAAGCTGCTTCCGGGCGAATTCAGACAATTGACCGAAAATGAATTGTGCAGTGTGATTAAGAAATAATAGCAAAAATCTCTGCCTGATATTTGGCGCTTTTAT
>USPI01000100.1 GCA_900556535.1 uncultured Eubacteriales bacterium
CTTATGATCGGGTTTTTGATCTGTTCCGGCATCCGGAAAAATCATACAGTCACGCTTTCAAACGGCGAAGGTGCAATGAAGGCAGAGCAAATACAGCCGCTTTGGGGAACTGTAAAAGTAAGCGGCGATAGCGACACAGATGTAGTCTTTACTGATGTTGAAACAGGAGAAAAATATATAATCGGGTACATTACACATGGTGTGACAGAAAAAATCACCCTTGAAAAGGATAAATGGTACACAGTAGAAGGCAGCGGCAATCTTACTCTGTCCCCAGTAAACGTCCGAATTGAGTAAATTTCTGTTTTCCGAGCCGATAATCCTCCTTAGGAACTGAGAGATGCTTCATTCTCAGTCGGCAGAAGAATATTTGCAGACCGAAAATGTTTTGCAGCTTCGTTCTTTTTAAGGTGTTAAATCTCCTTGCGTCGCCCGTGCGCTATCCGGCGTAGCCTTACCGCTCACCGCCGGTAGGATTTACAAGCAAAAACGGCCCTCCGTATGATCGTCGTCATTCGGAGGGTCGTTTTTTCTCATTTGAATTTCTTTAGTCTGAGCGCATTTGAAACGACGGAAATTGAGCTGAGCGCCATGGCTGCACCGGCAAACATGGGGCTGAGCAGCGGGCCGCCGAAGGCATACAGCACACCCGCAGCAAACGGAATGCCGACGCTGTTATAGAAAAACGCCCAGAACAAATTCTGCTTAATGTTTCTGATGACGGCCTTACTAAGGCGCAGCGCCGTGACGAGCGAGCCGAGCTCCGAGCCCATGAGCACGACGTCCGCCGACTCTATCGCAACGTCCGTGCCGCTGCCGATGGCAGCGCCGATGTCCGCCGAGGCAAGGGCGGGCGCGTCGTTTATTCCGTCGCCGACCATGCAGACCTTCCTGCCCGCAGCCCTGAGCTTTTCGACCTCGCCAGCCTTACCGTCGGGCAAAACGCCCGCGAGCACCTTGTCGATATTCGCCTGCGCTGCAATCGAGCTTGCCGCCTGCTCGTTATCTCCGGTTAACATAATTGTTTCAATTCCTGCGTTATGCAAAGCATTTATGGCATCTGGGCTATCCTTTTTGACGGTATCGACCGCGCCGAAGAGCCCTGCAAAGCTGCCGTCGAGAGCGGCAAACATGAGCATATTGCCATCGCGCTCCGATTCTGCGCGCCTGTCTTCCGCGCCGAGCGCAATGCCGTTTTCCTGCATGAGAAGGGCGTTTCCGATGAGCACGTCATGCCCAGCAACACGCGCTTTTATACCGCGGCCGGGCACTGCCGTTATATTCTCCGCGGTGGGCAGCTTCAGCCCTCGCTCCTCGGCGGCAGCCGTTATTGCCTTGGCTACGGGGTGCTCAGAGCCCGATTCCGCCGCAGCGCAGACGGCAAGAAGCTCGTTTTCGGGGAGAGCTTCGGAGTAAATGCTTTGCAGCTTGGGTCTGCCCTCGGTGACTGTGCCTGTCTTGTCCAAAACAACGGTGTCGGCAAACGCCATCGCCTGAAGCGCCTCGCCGCTTTTATATAGGATGCCCATTTCCGCGCCGCGTCCAGTACCGACCATGATGGCGGTCGGCGTTGCAAGTCCGAGCGAGCATGGGCACGCCACGACGAGTACGGACACGAACACGTTGAGCACAAATTCAATATCCTTGCCGCACAGCGCCCAGACGATCGCCGAAACGACGGCTATCGCCATGACGACCGGCACGAAAACGCCCGCGACCTTGTCTGCGAGCTTCGCAATCGGCGCTTTTTTGCCCTGCGCATCCTCGACCATGCGGATTATCTGCGCAAGCGTCGTGTCGCCGCCCACCTTGGTAGCAGTGAACACGATAAGCCCCTCGCCATTAATGCTGCCGCCGGTAACGCCGCTGCCGATGCCGAGCGTGACGGGGACGCTTTCGCCCGTGAGCATGCTCAGATCTGCGCTTGACGCTCCCGAGGTAACCACGCCGTCGCAGGGAAATCTCTCGCCCGGGCGCACGGTTATCACATCGCCCTCGCGCAGCTCGGACACGGGCACCTCGCCTGTCTCGCCGTGGCGGGTCACGAGCGCCGTTTCGGGCGCAAGCTCCGTCAGCGCGCGTATCGCATCCGAGGTGTGGCGCTTACTGCGCGCCTCGAGATATTTTCCGAGCATGACGAGCGTAATGACCACCGCCGCACTCTCAAAGAACAAATTCTCCGCATAGCCCACGTCGCCGAGCGCTATTTTCACGAGCGCATACAACCCGTAGACCAGCGCAGAAAACGTGCCGACCGCAACGAGGGTGTCCATATTCGGATGCCCCTTGACGAGGCTGCCGAAGCCGTTAATATAAAAGCTCCTGCCGCCTATCACAATGGGCAGGGTGAGCAAAAGCTGCACAAGGGCAAAGACGAGCGGTGCGTGGTGCGGCGACATGAACGCAGGCAGCGGCAGCCCCGCCATGTGCCCCATCGACACGTACAAAAGCGGCACGGCAAAGCATATGCACACGATAACGCGCCTTTTCATCGCGTCAAGCTCCGCCTTCTTTTCCGCCTCCTGCTTTCTGCGATTTTCAGCAGCGAGCGCATCGGCGCTGACATACTCCTTCGCACCGAAGCTCAGGCGCGAAACGAGCTCGATTATCTTCTCGGCGTCGAGCGTATCATCATAAACTATGTCCATTTTTTCGGTCGTAAGATTAACCGAAACGCTCTGCACTCCCGCTTGGCGCTGCATGAAGCGCTCAAGGCTCGCCGAGCACGCGGCGCAGTGCATTCCGGATATTATAAACGTTTTTTCGGTCATGTGATCACCTCAGTTAGCATTGGCTAATCACATATTACACCCTCCGAGGCACTAATGTAAAGAACTATTTTATTACATCATGAAATACACGAGTGCGGCTGCCGCGCCGCTGCCGAGGATGGCTGACATAGCGGCGAGAAGCACGGGCGGAAGCTGCTTTTTCGAGCGCTTTCGCAGCGAGCCCATATACAGCCCTGCTGCCCGCTGAGCCTCACTGAGAAGCTGTGCCCTGCTCACTCCCGCATCCTTGCCATAGTCCTCGCGCACGATGAATATCGCCTCCTCGAAAATCTTCGGGTCGGGCGAGCGAACCACTATGACCCGTTTTGCAACTCCTTTTACCACATTGGCAGCCTCCCTGTCGCAGTTTTGCTTATGATAGTCTGTCCGTTTTTCCATGCTTCTATACCCTACGCGCGCTCTTCCACGCGCACCGCGAGCACGGTCATGTCGTCGGCGGCACCGAAGCTGCGCTCGGCAGCGCGCAGGGTTGCCCGTGCAAGCCGCTTCATGTCATTACGTTCGGTTAACATAATATCACGCAGCCAGGTGTCGTCCTCGTCTCCAACCACGCCGTCGGAGGCGATTATTGCGGTGCTGCCGGGCTTCAGGCTCATTCTCACGATATCGGGGGCAGCTCCGGCAAAACCGCTCAGCCCCGGCGCAAAGCTCTCGCATTTTATTCGGCGTATGCCCTTGCCGCCGGAAACGTAGCTGGGCGCGGCGCCGTATTTATAAAAGCAGGTCTCGCCGGAAAAGAGATCGACGCACATTAGATCCACCGTCGCAAAGCCCCAATTGTCGCCGCATTTTAAGAGCATGACGGAGTTTAATGTTTTCATTGCGACCGCGGGGTCAACGCCTGCACGCAGGAAGCGCTCGAGTATTTCGACGACCTCGCCGCTCTCCCCCGCTGCCTGAGCGCCGCTGCCCATGCCGTCGGACAGAATGACGCACAGTACGCCCGCGTCGGTTTTAAAATAAGTACCCTTGTCGCCGCTGACCTTCTCGCCTTTTTTCTTCATCGCCGCTATGCCAACGGACACGGCGAGAGGCTCGGCTTCGAGCAAAACGAGCTTTGCCTCGCTGTCGGGCACGGTGTGCAGGCGGCAAAGTCGAAGACCGAGCACAGCCGAGAGCTTGTCGAGATAATTCGGCTGCTTTGTGAGCTTGGGGAGCGAACCGCTTTCTATGACGGCGCGCAGCCTGCCCCTTGCGTCGCGGTAGACCGCGGCGTCGGCGTCAATGTCCTCGGACAGCAGGAAGCGAATTAGCCGCCGCTCCGCAAGGTGGTCGGCGCCGTTGGTCCCGGCAAGCTCCTTCGAGACGCCGAACAATATGTTCGCCATATCTGCATACTGCCCCCACGCTGTGTCGCGGCTCTCGCGCAGGCTTGCGGCAAACTGGCGGCGATAAGCCGAGGCGCGCAGCTCCGCGTTGACGGCGGTGACGAATGCCTCAGGCGTCCTGCATTTTTCCGTAAATCTGCGCGGCAGGTCGGACACATCGAGCGTACCGCGGCGCTGCATTTGCTCCGTTGCGTCGTTGAGTGCACCGAGCGTGTCCAAATAATCGCGATTCCAGCAGCGGTTTTTCTCCCTACAGCCGAGGCAAACGCTGTCGGCGGCGCGGTCAAAGACCTTGGCGGGGTCGGCATCGTTATACGGCTGCTCGACGTTGCGGCGAACGATCTCATAAAGGCTTTCGTAGGCGCTGCCGAGCCCCATGACACGGCGCGCAACGTAGCGGCGCAGTCCCGATTCGCCGCTGCCGCTGACAACGGGCTGCACGACGGAGCCGACACGGCTCAAAAATCCCGAGGGCAGCAGCAGAAAAATTACCGATGCCGCGAACACCTCAAACAGCGCCTCCGTTCTCTGTGTGACAGACCACGCGCATGCCACCGCCGCAGCGTTTGCGACCGTGAACGCGAGCAAAAATGCTATTCTGCCGTGGCGGTTAAAAACGCCCGACAGTAGCCCCGCGAAGGCATATGCCATGGTGAAAAACGGTGTGCCTCCCGCAGTCAGGTCCATTGCGATGCCGAATGCCGCACCGATGGTGCAGCCGGTCATCATACCGCAGCGCAGCGTGCAGGTCATGATGAGCAGCAGCGCGATAAGCCTGCCGAGCGACAGTGCGCCGAATATTTCGATCTGTGAAAGCGCCATCAGCAGCACCGCGACGGTTATGACGATACTGCCGCCGTGCCGCAGCTCCTCGGACTCGGTCGTGCGCTCGGTGTCGTCCATCGCCTCGCGCAGAAACAGGCAGCCGCCGAAGGAGAACACGGTTTCGAGCAAGATGACCGCCGCTGCGGGCGCCTGACTGAACACGGTCGTAAAGCTTGCGAGTATCCCCGTGCCGAGCGCGCAGACGGCTGCGACGGTCGGCGCAAAGAGGCGCGACTGCGCAATGCGGGTCTCCTGAAATGCGAAGGAGACGGTGTACACGAGGAATATCGCCGCCAAGTAGCGTATACTGCCGGAAATGCCCTCGCTTGCGATGTAGCCGGCGGCGGCTCCGATGAGACAGCCCACGCCGTTTATCCCCGCACCGGACGCCGCGACCGCCGCCATACCGAACGGTCCCGCCGCGCCCAGCAGCCTTGCCGACGCGAGCACCGCGCCGCCTATCATATGCACCACCGCCATTGCCGCCGTCACGACCTCCGCCGACGCACGCTCCGACGCGCTTCTGCTTATCGCGCCGCGAATCGACGCGATTGGATCTTTCATGTTCATCGGTTCAGAAGGACGAACGCCAACTTGAGCGCTGTTCCCTGGCTATTGCAATGAACCAGCGTAGGATCATGGTACCAGTC
>USPI01000101.1 GCA_900556535.1 uncultured Eubacteriales bacterium
CGGCTCGGTCACGGCGCGGCTCTGACATGCCCCCGGCATGTCATTCACTCCCGCGCCGCCGCTTCGCTACCCCTCAAACTCCCCCGCTGCGCGGTTATCTTTCCTCAGCAGCATAGGTTTTTCGGCAGTCTGAACATACAGTGTATAATTGTATAATAATGATACGATATCAAAGGAGTAATAATCATGTCAAATAAATTAGTGGCTTTCTTTTCCCCGACCGGCACGACCAAGGCGCTCGCGCAGACGCTTGCAGACGCCGTCGGCGCGGACATTTTCGAGATAGTGCCCGAGGTTCCCTACGAAAAGCGCGACCTTGATTGGATGGACGAAAAATCGCGCTCCTCGCTCGAAATGAACGATCCCGCCTCGCGTCCTTCCGTTAAGAGTATGCCCGATGTGAGCGGCTACGACACGATATACATAGGCTTCCCCATCTGGTGGTACGTTGCGCCGAGGATAATCAGCACCTTCCTTGAGGGGCTTGAGCTTTCCGGCAAGACCATCGTTCCGTTTGCCACCTCCGGCAGCAGCGGCATCGGTAAGACCAATTCCGTGCTCAGGCCGAGCTGCGGCGGCGCAAGGCTGCTCGACGGCAGGGTCTTTAAGAAAAATACCTCCAAAGCAGAGATCCTGTCCTGGTCGCAGAGCTTGGAGTAAGACATCAAAAAACTGCACCCCCGTGGGGGTGCAGTTTTAATTTTCAGAACAGGACGCGGACGCGGAGGACGTCATCCATGCTGCGCAGGGTGTCTGCGGTATCCTCCCAGATCTCGTCGTTGAGGTCGATAATCGTATAGGCATATTTGCCGCGCGGCTTATTTATCATATGCTCGACATTTATGTTCTTCGCAGTTATGAGATCGAGGATACGGTTTATCATGCCGGGAACATTGTGGTGGATAACGCACAGGCGGCACACGCCCATGCGCTCCAGTTTTGCCGAGGGCAGGTTCACGGAGTTCGTGATGTTGCCGTTTTTGAGGTACTCATAAATCTGCTTTGCAGCCATCTCGGCGCAGCGGTCCTCGCTTTCGGGGGTGCAGGCTCCGAGGTGCGGCAGCGCGATGACGTTTTTGCCGGCAAGTATCTTCTCGTTGGGAAAGTCGGTGACATATTTTGCGACCTTGCCGCTTTCGAGCGCGGCGAGCATCGCATCGTCGTCAACGACCTCGGCGCGCGACTCGTTTATGATGCGCACACCGTCGCGCATTGCGGCAAACGCCTTCGCGTCGAGCATATGATGGGTGCTCTCGTTATAGGGCAGATTTATGCTGATATAGTCGCAATTTTTAAAGATCTCGCTTATATCGTCTGCACGCTCCACCTCGCGCGAGAGCCGCCACGCAGCGTCAACAGACATGAACGGGTCGTAGCCGATGACGGACATATCCAGCGCAAGGCAGGCATTCGCCACAAGCGCTCCCGTTGCGCCGAGACCGAGTACGCCCACGGTCTTGCCCATGAGCTCGGGACCGGCAAAATGGGACTTGCCCTTTTCAACGAGCGCGGGTATCTTGTCGCCCTCGCCCGCGATGCTCTTGACCCACTCGATGCTGCCGATGACATCGCGCGATGCCATGACCATGGAGCACACGGTCTGCTCCTTGACGGCCTCGGCATTGGCGCCGGGGCTGTTGAAAACCACGATGCCGCGCTCGGCGTAGTCGTCGATGGGGATGTTATTATAGCCCGCGCCCGCTCTGGCAACTCCGAGAAGTCCGCTGTTAATCTCGTAGGAATGCATATCCGCGCTGCGCACGATTATGCCGTCGGGGTCGGAAATATCCGCGCCGACGTTGCAGCCGAGCTGCTCGAGCTTGCCGAGCCCCACGGGGGAAATATTATTTATCGTTTTTATATTAAACATGATGCTTTACCTCAAACTGCTTCATATATTCCGCGAGCGCCTGCGCGCCCTCCATGGGCATTGCGTTATAAAGCGACGCTCTCATTCCGCCGGTGAGCCGATGACCCTTGAGATTCAAAAGTCCGCGCTCTGCCGCACCCTTTACAAACTGCGCGTCAAGCTCGTCCGAGCCCGTGCGGAAGGTCACGTTCATATCGCTGCGCGATGCCGCCTCGGCGTGCGGGATATACAGTCCGCTGTTATCGAGCACGTCGTAGATAAGCGACGCGCGCTGCTTTTTTATTTTCTCCATCTCGGCAACTCCGCCGACGCTCTTGAGCCAATCGAGCATGAGCCCGAGCATGTAAATGCACCAGCACGGCGGCGTGTTGAGCATGGAGTCCTTTTTTATGAGCGTATCGTAGCTCATGACCGAGGGGCAAATGCTCATTTCGCGCCCTGCCAGAGCCTTATCGACTATGACGACCGTGAGCCCCGCGGGAGCCATATTCTTCTGCGCTCCTGCATAGATGAGCCCGAACTTACTCACGTCAACGGGCTTTGACAAAATTTCCGAGGACATATCGCAGACTATCGTTTCGCCCTTCGTATCGGGCACGGACTGCCATGCGGTGCCGTAGATCGTGTTATTCGCGCAGTAGTAAAAATAGCTCGCGTCACCGCTGAGGCTGAGCTCGCGGGGGATATAGCTGTGAGCTCTGTCCGAGCTGTCGCAGGCGATGTGCACGGTGCCGTACTTTTCCGCTTCCTTTGCGGCAAGGCTTGAAAAATTACCTGTCACGGCGTAATCGGCCTTTTTGCCCTCGCCCATGAGATTGAGCGGTATCGCGGCAAATTGCAGCGTTGCTCCGCCCTGCAAAAACAGTATCTCGTGACTGTCCGGCACGTTCAGCGCCGCAGCAAGCTTCTCCTTGGTCGAATGAAAAATTTCGTCGAACAGCTTACTTCGGTGGCTCATCTCCATAACGGACATACCGCTGTCGTTATAATCGCTTATTTCGCTTTTCGCCTTTTCGAGCACCGACTCCGGCATCATTGACGGACCTGCCGAAAAGTTATATATCTTTTCTCTTGACATGACGAGCACCTCCCGTAAGCTTCTTTGTTAAAATTATAGTTTTTTGCGCAGCCGATGTCAAATGACATTTCCGACTAAAATTCCGTCCGAAATGGTATGGATACTGACATTGCGCACTGTGCCGCGAAGCTCCTCGCCCTCGGCCATGACCTCAAGATAGTTATCGCTGTGACCCAGCCAGCTCTTGCCGTGCTTTGTTTCAAACAATACCGGCAGAGTCTTGCCTATCATGCTGCGCAAAAACTCGTCCCTCGTTTCGGCAACGACCGTCTGCGCCTGCTTTGAGCGCTTCGCCTTCGTGGCACGGTCAAGCTGACCGTCCATCTTGTCGGCAGGAGTGCCGGGGCGGCGGGAATAGGGGAAAATATGCGCATCGGAAAAGCGCGCCTTTTTGAGAAATTCAAGCGTTTCTGTCTGGTGCTGCTCGCTCTCGCCGGGGAAGCCGACTATCACGTCGCAGGTCAGACCGCAGTCGGGAAAATGCTTCCTGAGAAGCTGCATCGCCTCGTAAAAGCGCGCGGTGTCGTACTTGCGGTTCATAGCCTTGAGCGTCGCATCGCAGCCGGATTGGAGCGAGAGGTGGAAATGACGGCACACGCTGCCGCAGGAGGCGAGCTTCGCACAAAACTCCTCGTTTATGATGCTCGGCTCTATTGAACCGAGGCGCAGGCGCATATGCGGGGCCGCCTTGGCAACGGCGCACACTACGTCGGCAAGGTCGGGCTTTCCGGGCAGATCTACGCCGTAGGACGCGATCTCGATGCCCGTCAGGACGAGCTCACGATAGCCCTTTGCGTCAAGCTCGGCTGCCTGCTGCACTGCCGAGTCCATCGGCAGGCTGCGCACTCTGCCGCGGGTGTAGGGAATAATGCAGTAAGAGCAGAAGTTGACGCAGCCGTCCTGAATTTTCAAAAGTGCACGAGTGTGACCGGAGACCGCGCCTGCGGGCAGCTCCTCGAAAATACGCCGCTCAAAGGGCTTGTCGAGTCTGCGCTCGCCCTCGCCCGTTGCCGCAGCCTTCTCTATCGCCTCGACGAGCTTCACCCTGTCGGCGGTGCCGTAGACGACGTCCGCGCCCAGCTTCTGCACGGAGTCGGGGCTGAGCTGAGAATAGCAGCCGGAGACCGCAACGAACGCGCCGGGGTTTTCCGTGCGCAGACGGTGGATGGCCTGACGCGACTTGCGTCCTGCCTCGGCGGTGACGGCGCAGGTATTCACGATGACTACATCGGCGACCTCGCCCTCGGCGCAGGGGGAGTGACCGTGCTCATGCAGCAAAGTCTCCATCGCCTGCGTTTCATACTGGTTGACCTTGCAGCCGAGAGTGTATATAATATATTTCATGAAATTTCATCTCCTGAGGAGTAGTTTATATGGAAGTTTATCTTGATAACGCTGCCACGACGCGCGTTTGCACGGAGGCAGCCGACATTGCGTACAAGGTCATGACCGAGTGCTACGGAAATCCGAGCTCCACCCACACCAAGGGGCGCGAGGCGAAAACCTATCTCGACGCGGCGCGCGCACAGATAGCAAAGGCGCTCGGCTGCGCGGTCACGGAGGTTTATTTCACCTCCTGCGGCTCGGAGAGCGACGTTTGGGCGATAACCAAGGGCGCGGAGAGTATGTCGCGGCGCGGAAAGCACATCATATCCTCCGCGGTCGAGCACGACGCCGTCAGAAAGACGCTCGCAGACCTCGAAGCACGCGGCTATGAGGTCACATATCTTAAGCCCGAACAGGACGGCAGCATCTCCGTACAGGCCGTCAAAAACGCTCTGCGCAGCGACACGGTGCTCGTGACGCTCATGATGGTCAACAACGAAACCGGCGGCGTGACCGACATTGCGGGCATTGCGAAAATGCTCAAGGCGGAGGGCTCGAAGGCGCTTTTGCACACGGACGCCGTGCAGGGCTTCATGAAGCTGCCGTTTTCCGCGAAAAAGCTCGGCGCGGACATGATAAGCATCAGCGGACACAAGATCCACGCGCCTAAGGGCATAGGCGCATTGTATATCAAAACAGGGGTCAAAATCAAGCCCCTTATACACGGCGGCGCGCAGGAGAGCGGTCTTCGCGCGGGCACGGAGGCTATGCCGCAGATAGCCGCCTTCGGCAAGGCTGCCGAGATAGCTTTCGCGGGCATGAAGGAAAACTGTGAGAAGATCGCCAAGCTGCGTGAAAGTGCCGCGAGCGCTATCTGTGCCGAGATGCCGGAGGCCGTTATAATAGGCGGCGGCGCTCCGCATATCCTCAGCGTGTCCCTGCCCGGCTGGCGCAGCGAGGTGCTCATGAATTTCCTCGAGGCAAAGGGCATCTTCGTTTCGCGCAGCTCGGCGTGCAAAAAGGGCGGAAGAAGCCACGTGCTTGAGGCGATGGGGCTGTCCGCGCCGATAATCGACGGAGCGATCCGCATAAGCTTCTCGCGCATGAACACGCAGTCCGACGTTGACGCGCTCGTTTCGGCATTAAAAGAAGCACATGACACTCTCGCACACAGATGATAAATAGAATTATTAAGGCTGTACCGCTTGGTACAGCCTTAATTTTTACTCTTTTTTATCCG
>USPI01000102.1 GCA_900556535.1 uncultured Eubacteriales bacterium
TTTATCCCCCCCGGGAGCTTGCGCGTTTGGCAGATCCATGAGAAAATCAGACATGTTAAATCGGGTTTTGACAGAGGCGGCAGATGTGCCGTATATGAAATCTGATTAAATCCATGATATCGTGAAAGGAAGAACCCCAAATGAATATGAAAAAACTCATTGCTCTGCTTCTTGCGGTGCTCATGGTCATAGGCGTGACTGCCTGCGGGAAGGGAAATGACCAGCCCGAAGCCAAGAAGGACAGCGTTGTAATCGCGATCGGCTCCGAGCCCGAGACTCTTGACCCGACGCAGGGCTGGGGCCACGGAAACTCCCCCATTGTACAGAGCACGCTCGTCAGATACAAGTCTGACCTGACCTTTGCAAACGACCTTGCGACCGGCTATGAGCTGTCTCCCGACGGCCTTGTCTGGACCTTCAAGATCCGCGACGACGCAAAGTTCACCGACGGCGAGAAGGTGACAGCCGAGGACGTTGCGTTCACTCTCGAAACCGCAAAAGCAGCCAAGGGCTCTGTTGACCTTACCTATATGAAGAGCGCCGTTGCAAAGGACGACACCACCGTTGAGATCACTCTCTCGACCCCGACCTCCATTTTCCTGAACACACTCGCCTCCGTCGGCATCGTTCCCAAGCACGCCTACGGCGACGACTACGGCAGAAACCCCATCGGCTCCGGTCCGTACAAGTTCGTTGAGTGGCAGTCTCAGGAGAAGCTGGTCTTTGTCGCAAACGAAGATTACTACGGCGGCGCACCCGCCATTAAGAACGTCACCGTCGTATTCATGTCCGAGGACGCAGCTCTTGCGGCAGTCCAGAAGGGCGACGTCGACGTTGCATACTCCACCGCGACCCTCGGCACCACCAAGGTAAACGGCTACCATGTCGAAGCCATCGCCTCTGCCGATAACCGCGGCTTCACTCTGCCGATGCTTCCCAACGAGGGCAAGACCAACGAAGCCGGCGTTCCTTACGGCAATGACGTGACCTGCAACCTCGAGATCCGTCAGGCTATCGCATACGCCGTTGACCGTCAGGCAATAGCGGACGCAGTCCTCAACGGCTTCGGCAAACCCGCATACTCCGAGAACGACGGTATGCCTTGGAACAACCCCGAGGTCAAGATCGACACCAACGTCGAGTACGCGAAGAAGCTCCTCGCCGATGCCGGCTGGGCAGACACCGATGGCGACGGCATCATTGAAAAGGACGGCTTGAAGGCTGAGTTCACCTGCATCTATCCCTCCGGCGACTCCGTGCGTCAGGCAGTCGGCATGGCCGCTGCGGAGCAGGTCAAGGATATCGGCATCAAAATCAACATCGAAGGTGTCAGCTGGGACGACATCGAGCTGCGCCAGTTTACGGACGCCGTCGTCATGGGCTGGGGCTCTGCGATCCCGAACGAGACCTACTACCTGTACCGCTCTGAGGGTGCTCTCGTTGACTACTACAACCCCGAGGGCTACATGAGCGATGTCACCGACGCTTACCTTGCAGCTGCAATGGCGGCACTCACCGTTGACGAAGCCAACAAGAACTGGAAGAATGTTCAGTGGGACGGCACCACCGGCACCGCCATGCAGGGCGAATGCCCCTGGGTGTGGCTCGTAAACCTTGACCACGTCACCTACGTCCGCGACGGCCTTTCCATCGGCGATCAGCCCATCCACGGCCACGGCCACGGTCTGCCCCTCATCCAGAACCTGAACGAGTGGGCTTGGGCGGAATAATTTCCTTTACATCACACGGCAAAAACTCTATAATGTATCAGCCTGCTGCATCATTGCGGTGCGGCAGGCTGAATTTGTGATATTGCATTCGGCTTTTTAATTGCGCATTAAGGTTTTAGCAAGACGTGTCTGCGCGAACCCGGTATCGCAGTTTCCGGAATAGACATACTGTTCCGGCTGCGCATTCAGGCCTTGACGAGAGTTACGTGCGTAAGTGGTTTTGACAGAGCTGATCTTCGCTCAGGCAGGGCATCGCTGTGCTTAGAGCTTGGCATGAGTGAAGATCAGTCTGCCAAAGCCGATTGAAGAAGCCGATTGAAAGAGGTGTTTAAATGAGTGGAGCAACGAAGCGGCTTGTCCGCATCTTTGTGACATACAGTATAAAAATACTGTCGCTGCTGCTTGCTGTCAGCGTAATTTCCTTTATTCTTGTGACCGCATCGCCGGTCGATCCCGTACAGCAGTATATCTTGGGGCTTGGTACGGCGGTATCTCCGGAGCAGCGTGCAGAAATCGAGGAGTATTGGGGCGTTAACGAGCCTCCCGTGGAGAGATTTTTCTCGTGGCTCAATGAGCTTGTGCACGGCAACCTCGGTGAATCCGCGATGTTCCGCCGTCCGGTGGCGGATGTGATAGGGGAGCGATTTGTGAATTCGCTTGCATTGATGTTGTGCGCATGGCTATTGGCGGGGCTGATAGGCTTTGCGCTTGGCTGCGTTATGGGAATGTACAGAAACAAGTGGCCGGACAAGATACTGAAGAAGGTGTGCTATATCCTCAGCTCCGTACCGACCTTCTGGCTCGGCCTTTTGTTCCTGCTGATTTTCGGCGTTTGGCTCAAGTGGTTCCCGATAGGCTTTTCCTCGCCCATCGGAGTGCTCAGCTCCGAGGTCACCGTTTGGCAGAAGATATACCATCTTATCCTGCCCGCCTTCACTCTCAGCCTCATGTCCTTTGCCAATATTGCTCTGCATACCCGTCAGAAGCTCGTTGACGTTCTCAACAGCGAGTACGTGCTCTTTGCCAAGGCAAGAGGTGAGGGCAACTGGACGATACTGCGCCGTCACGGCCTGAGAAACATTCTCTTCCCGGCGCTGACGCTTCAGTTTGCGTCCTTTGCCGAGCTTTTCGGCGGCTCCGTTATGGCGGAAAACGTGTTCAGCTACCCCGGTCTCGGCAGTGCGGTGTCCGCGGCGGGACTTCGCGGCGACGTGCCCCTGCTTCTCGGAATAACCCTCTTTTCCGCGCTGTTTGTCTGCGTGGGCAATATGATAGCAAACCTGCTTTACGGCGTAATTGACCCGCAGGTAAAGGAGGTCGGAGAATGAAGAAATTAAACCACAGAACCAAAGTCGTCATTCTGACCGTCGTTATCTTCCTCCTGCTCGCAGCTGTCTACGCCTGCGGCATACTCATCCCCGACGACGCCATAACCGGCAGCTTTCTCAACGCAAAGCAGTCGCCCGGCTTTAAGCACCCCTTCGGCACGGATGCCTTGGGACGCGACCTTTTCCTGCGCACGCTCAAGGGTCTGTCCGTGAGCATCACGGTCGGTCTTGCCGCCTCCGTCATCAGCGCCGTGGTCGCCGTTTTGGTCGGCATCGTGGCAGCTACCGGTTCAAAGCGCATAGACGCCGTCATAAACTGGGTCATCGACCTCGTCATGGGCGTACCGCATACGATACTCATAATCCTCATTTCGTTCTCTCTCGGCAGAGGACTCAAGGGGCTCCTCATAGGCATCGCGTCAACGCACTGGTGCTTCCTTGCGAGGCTTATACGAGGCGAGGTCCTGCAGCTTCGCTCCCAGCAGTACGTTGCCGTTTCCCGCAAGCTCGGCAAGTCCAGCGGCTGGATACTCACGCATCATCTGCTGCCGCATCTTGTCCCGCAGTTCATCGTCGGACTTATATTGCTCTTCCCCCATGCGATCCTGCATGAAGCGTCCGTTTCGTTTCTGGGCTTCGGACTTCCTCCGGAGCAGGCGGCTATCGGCATCATCCTGTCCGAGAGTATGCGCTATCTTTCCACAGGAATGTGGTGGACTGCGGTGCTGCCCGGTCTGACGCTTGTGCTTATAGTGCTGCTCGTCGATAAGCTCGGAGATTATCTGCGCATGATAATCGACCCGTACAGCGCACAGGAATAAGGAGTTTGCAATGATACAAAAAAGCGAAACGATACTTGAAATACATAACCTGTCCGTGAGCTTTCGTATGTACGAAAGCGGCTTGGAGCAGAAGGAGCTAACGGTCATCTCGGATCTGCATCTTACGGTGCGTCCGGGCGAGATAGTCGCAATAGCCGGCTCCTCGGGCTCGGGCAAGAGCCTGCTCGCCTCGGCAATCTTGGGCATTCTCCCCGAAAATGCAACGGTCAGGGGACACCTGCACTATAAGGGCAGCGAGCTCACGCCGCAGCGCCAAAAGGAGCTGCGCGGCACCGAGATCGCCTTGGTGCCGCAGTCGGTCGCCTATCTCGACCCCCTCATGAAAATAGGGGAGCAGGCGGACGGACACACTAAGCCCAAGCCCAGCGAAAAAAGAAAAAATCTCTTTGAGCGCCTTAACCTGCCCGAGCGCACGGAGCAGCTTTATCCTTTCCAGCTCTCCGGCGGTATGGCAAGACGAGTTCTGGTGTCAACGGCACTTATTACGGACGCGCAGCTCATAATCGCGGACGAGCCCACGCCTGGTATGAGCCTCAATCAGGCGCTCGAGGCGCTGAAAATGTTCCGCGAGATGGCGGACGAGGGCAAAGCGGTCATTCTGATAACGCATGACATCGACCTTGCGTTTGAGTTTGCCGACCGCGTAGCCGTGTTTTACGCAGGCACCACCGTTGAGACCGCGCCCGCCGCGGACTTCAAGGCCGGTCCCGACGCGCTCAGACATCCGTATTCCAAGGCGCTTTGGAGAGCGCTCCCGCAAAACGGATTTCAGCCGATCGAGGGCTTCCAGCCCTATGCCGGACGCCTGCCGAAGGGCTGCCTGTTTGCACCGCGCTGTCCGTATAAAACGGAGGAGTGCGAAAAAGAGGTTCCGCCGGTGAGCGAGATAAGAGGCGGAGAGGTGAGGTGCTATCATGGCTCTTGAAGCGAAAAACGTCTATTTTAAATATGAGCGTAAGCAGCCGTGGATACTTGAGGACAGAAGCCTCAAGGTCGAAAAAGGCGAGCGGCTTGCGATATTCGCCCCCAGCGGCTACGGCAAGACCACCCTTGCCATGATGCTTGCGGGCTACCTTGAGCCAACGAAGGGCGAAATCCTTCTCGACGGCAAGCCCTTGCCCAAAAACGGCGTATGCCCCGTGCAGCTTATCTATCAGCACCCCGAAAAGGCGATAAACCCGCGCTGGCGGCTTAAGAGAGTGCTTGAGGAAAGCGGTGAGCTGCGTGAGGACGTGCTCGCGGCGTTCGGTATTGAAAACGCGTGGCTCGACCGCTTCCCGCGCGAGCTTTCCGGCGGCGAGCTGCAAAGATTCTGCGTTGCGCGAGCCCTTATGAGCGGCGCGGACTACCTCATCTGCGACGAGATAAGCACCATGCTCGACGTCATCACGCAGGCGCAGATATGGAACGTGGTCTTGGAGGAGGCGGAAAAGCGCAATATGGGCATTATCGCCGTCACTCACAATAAGCATCTTGCCGAACGCATCGCAACGAGGACCGTTGATCTGTCCGCGGTTTGATTTTATTAATAGTTACAGCTAAAAACTGACACCGCTTGGTGTCAGTTTTTCTTTGCTCTGCGTATTCTCAGCAC
>USPI01000103.1 GCA_900556535.1 uncultured Eubacteriales bacterium
AAATCCTTGACCCCCGGTTCAAATCCGGGTGGCGCCTCCAAAAGCTCCGAATGCAATGCGTTCGGAGTCTTTTTACGCCCATTTTGAGCCTCCGAGCCGTCGATCACACCGTTTAAGCGTGAAATATTCCGTTACTTACAAAATCGGGCGCAAAATTTCGGTAAATTTGCCCTGCATGAAAATCTTGACTCCGACTCGGTTATAATAAATAATAGTCTTGTAATGTTGTTAAAATATTAACCGCTATTAAAAACAAGGAGGCAATTTTATGGATCGCAAAATCAGAGTCGTTCAGTACGGTGCGGGCAAAATGAGCCGCTATCTTATGCGCTACGTTATCGAGCACGACGGTGAGCTGGTCGGCGCATTCTGCCGCAACAAGGGGCATATCGGCAAAGATGTCTCCGAGATAATCGGCGGCGGCTTCCCCCACGTCGGTATCACCGTGGAAAACTCCGCCGACGTTGACAGACGCATGGGCGAATTGAAGCCGGACGTGTGCATAATCGCAACACGCAGCACCGTTGCGGAGCTTGAGGACATCTTCACCGTCTGCGCAAAGCACGGAGTCAACGCCATCACGACCTGCGAGGAGGCGCTGTATCCGTGGAACTCCTCCCCTGCCCTGACGAAAAAACTCGATAAGCTCGCAAAGGAAGGCAACTGCACGCTCACGGGTGTGGGCTACTGCGACCTGTATTGGGGCACGATGGTCACGAACCTCGCCGGCTCCTCGCACAAGATAACGATGATAGAGGGCAGCAGCTGGTACAACGTAGAGGACTACGGTCTGGCTCTTGCCGAGGGTCACGGCGCGGGGCTGAGCATCGAGGAGTTCAACAAGACCATAGGCTGCTACAATGAAACTCCCTCGGACGAAATGAAGCAGCTTGTCGAGAGCGGACGGTATGTCCCCTCGTATATGTGGAACCAGAACGGCTGGCTGTGCAGCAAGATGGGGCTTCACATCACCTCGCAGACGCAAAAATGCATTCCCTGTGTCGACAAGGAGGATCTCAAGTCCGAAACTCTCGGCATAGTGGTCAAGGCGGGCGACGCAACGGGTATGCGCGCCATCGTCACGACCGAGACCGAGGAGGGCATAACTCTCGTGACCGAATGTGTGGGCAAGATATTTAACCCCGAGGAGACCGACAAAAATATTTGGACGCTCCACGGCGAGCCCGAGACCACCTGCATCGTCAATGAGCCTGCTACCGTAGAGCTCACCTGCGCAACGCTCGTAAACCGCATACCGCAGCTTATAGACGCACCCGCGGGCTATGTCACGACCGACAAGTTCCCGTATAATGAGTATATGGTTCATCCGATGAACTTCTATGTCAAAACCAAATAAGCAAAAACAGCTCGGGGACAGCGTCCGTCATGAACGCTGTCCCCTGTTTTTTGTTGAGTGGCGTTACCCTTTTTAAACCAAAGCCTACGGCTTTGATTTAAAAAGGGTGCGGCGTGGGAGAGCCGCACCCAAGACCTCCGCTTTTTTGATAAAAACCGGGGGCAACACTGATTTGATTATACGATGCCGTATTTCTTGAGCAGGTCTACGACGACGTTATTCGTCAGAGGCTCCTTGAGCAGACCGAGGATCGGCATGATGCTCGGGAGGAGGAATTCGGCAGGCTTCTTGCCGTCAAGGAGCTTGCTCGTTGCGTACAGCAGGTCGCGCACGTCATACACGGAGCCCCAGACCTCGGGCACGCCGCGGTCGACGTTGCAGAGGGTGTAGACAGCTTCCATGCCGGTGCGGATGGAGTACTCGGTGGTGAACACGGTGTCGCGCGGGGTGTCGGCAAACTGACCGACGAATGCGAGGTTCACGGAGCCCTCCGGAACTACCTTCGGACGGTCGCCCTCTGCTCTGGGCATGAAGAAGGTCGTGACATAAGGCATCATGCACGGCGTGGTGTTGCACTCGTTCGTTGCAAGATCCATGATCTGATCCTCGGGGATACCGATGTGGTAGAGCCACTCTGCCGCAAGCTCAATGCCGGTGCACTGATACATGGGCTTTTTGATGAAGTCGCCTTCATCGTCCCAGCAGTTAAGACCGTAGACCCAGATAAGGCAATGATCCTCGGGCTGCTCCTGGAACTGACCCTGACGGTTTATGGTCCAGCTTACGAGCCAGCTCGAATCGCGGCAGGTGACAATACCGCCGGTGACGACCTTGCCGGAGAGCGGGTCGCGCTTGCAGATCTTCTGAATGGCATCGAGTATCTGCTTGTTTGCGGTATCGACCGTCCAGGACTCCCAGGAGGTCTCCTTGATGCCCGCGAAGAACTTCTCGGGGCGGCCGAAGGCGGGATCCTGTGCGGCTATCTTCTTCCACATCTCGATGGAGGGGCCTTCGCCGTTTTTAACGGTGACGACCGGAGCGTGGGTGTTGTCGCCGTATGCCGAGGCATCGCCCTGGCAGCCGTTGGTGCAGATGACGAGGTCATTTTCGGTCAGGTCGATGACCTTCTCAACGCCGCCCTGCGTGTATTCTATCTTCTTTGCGACCTTCTTCTCGGGAGTGCAGTCGCAAACGATGTTGGTAACGGTCGTGTCATAGAGGATCTTGCCGCCGTGGTCGGTGATGTACTTGCACATGGGCAGGATCATGCTTTCATACTGGTTATAGCGGGTGAAGCGCAGTGCGCTCAGGTCGGGCAGACCGTCGATGTGGTGGATGTAGCGCTGCAGGTACAGCTTCATCTCAAGGGCGCTGTGCCATTTTTCAAAGGCGAACATGGTCTGCCAGTAGGTCCAGAAGTTCGTCTCATAGAACTCATCGTCGAATACGTCGTCGATCTTCTTGTCCTCAAGTGACTTGTTGGTCGCCATGAACAGCTTCAGAAGCTGGGTCGCGGCGCCGGGGGTAAGGCCGTACTTTCTGTCGGTGTGCGCGTCCTGACCCTGTTTTTCGGTGACGCGGCACAGGGAGAAGTTCGGGTCCTCCTTATTCAGATGGTAGTACTCGGAGAAAACGGTCTCGCCGGGGTTGACGATGGAGGGGATGGATTTGAACAGATCCCACATACACTCGAAGTGGTTATCCATCTCGCGGCCGCCGCGCATTATGAAGCCCTTGGTCGCGTCATAAATGCCGTCGCAGGAGCCGCCTGCCAGAGGAAGATGCTCAAAAAGGGTGATGTGCTCGCCGGGCATCTGAGCGTCACGGATGAGGAAGCACGCCGCCGCAAGGCCCGCAAGACCGGTGCCTACGATATAGGCGGATTTTTCGTCGATACCTTCGGGCTTTTTCGGGGTAGCAAATGCTTCATAGTTGCCGCTGCTGTAATACATTGTGGTTCCTCCTGAATAATAATATTTTGTCTGCACGTGGTGCAGTAAGGTACAGGATGCTTCAGCGCTTCTCGATGGCTCTTATCGGGCAGGCCAGATAGCACGCGCCGCAGCGGATGCATCTTTCCTGATCGATAACCATCGGCTTTTTCGCAGTGTCAATGCAGTCAACGGGGCATTTTGAATGGCAGCCTCCGCAGCCTGCACAGCGCTCGCTGATAAAATAAGTTTCCACAGTGTTGTCCTTCCGGTATCTGCTTTTCGGTACACTGCGGCGGAAGCTCCCACAACCGCCGCAGTGCGAAGAGGGGGATATTTGAAGCTGAGCTGAACTCAGCATCCGGCCATATCGGCAAGACCTCTCCTATCGAGGATATATATTCTCCCGCGTCCGGTGCGTATAAACCCGGTATCGCGCAAATGGTCAATTTCACGGCTTACGACGACGCGCGTCGTGCCGAGGCTGTTTGCTATCTCCTCGTGCGTTATCTCGATAACGTCGCGCCCATCCATGACAAGCTCGCGCGCTATGCAGTTGCGCAGGCTGTTGAACATACAGTAGGACACGTTATTGAGTATCTTCTGCGCCGTTTTTGCACAGGTCTCGAACACGAATCTCGCAAACTGCGGCTCCTCATACGCGACCGGAGCCATGTCCGAGCGCTGCAAATACGCAAGATGCGTCGTGCCGAGCGCCTGCAAGGACGGCACCACGTCCGTTTCGCTCGCGTTGTCGACCGTCATGATACTGAACGCGTCGCCCTCGTTTAAGACGAACAGGGTCATTTCGCGCCCCGCGTCGGAGGCAAGGTACACCCTCAGCGCACCGCCGAGCACGAAGATTATCCCGTCTTTTTTGACGGTTTTGAAGATCACGTTCTCCCCGCGCCTGTAGCTGCGAAAGATCGTGTTACTGTCAAGCTGCCGTCTGTGCGCCTCGCTGAGCTCCTCCCAGAACGCAACGCAGTCGGCAATGCAGTGCTTCATATTTATCACTCCACCAAATATTTTTGCTCCCACGGAAGTATATGTTATAGCCACTAACATATGCCACCAAAAAAATTTGTGCGGAACTTTGCTTTCTTTTATTTGTCTGAATTTTATCAAATCCTATCCGGATTTCTGCACCTTTTGTTACGCAACTATTGAAATAAATAGTCATGATGTGAAGTTTGTATAAATCATATAAACTTATGTGTCCGCTTTTATATATCTTGCCAATACGTCGGAATAGAACATCAGCTTTTCGGTCGTGCTGACCTCGTATTCTGTGCCCTTGAAGATGTCGACGCCGGTGTAGGCGTTTATCATAAGCTGAAGGAACATGCGTGTATTGAGATCGGGGCGGACGGAGCCGTCGTCAATGCCTTCCTCGATCGCCTTGGCGGAGGGGATGGGTATCTCGCGGTCGTAAAACTGCCAGAAGATTTTATCCATGTCAATGTCACCGGCTTCGGGCGAGGTGGTGTAGCTCAGCATTTCGCGCGTGTACCGGTACCATTCGGGGAAGGTGATATAGGTGCTGTTATAATCCGCCATTGCCGCGAGGCAGCGGTCGTACCCGGTGTGAAGATTTTTCACCCGCTCCTGATAGCGCGCCATGAAGCCCTCGTAGAACACGACCAGCGCGTCACGCCACACGGCGAGCACAAGGCTGTCCTTCGTGCCGAAGTAGCGGTATACGGACATGGGGGTAAGTCCGGCTTCGCGCGCGATACGGTTTATAGACGTTGCGGCGACACCCTCAGATATAAAGAGCGACTGTGCAGCCTTTATTACTTTTTGTATGTTCTGATCTCTTTCTTTGGAAGCGGCCATGTTATACCTCCGTGCGGTTTCCTTCAGTTTAACCCGCAGAAGGCCGCGCGTCAATAGTTCGTTTGGCGAGCCGCGTTTTCGAGCACGGATGCAAACGGGACTTTTTCCTGACATTTCAGTATATGCGGCCAAACGGGATTTATTATTTGGGAATGGCACGGCCTTGAAGGGGTTCTCTTTGTATGTTATAATTCTAAAAAACAAATCGGAATTTGGAGGTGTGATTGATGAGAATTGTAGAAGTTACAGAAAACAAAAAACAATATCTTGATTTGCTCCT
>USPI01000104.1 GCA_900556535.1 uncultured Eubacteriales bacterium
CCTCCTATCCCAACAATGGGACAAGAGCTGCGCTCCTGCGATACCACCCAAATTGACGAAGAATTCGTCCGCTCGCTTATGCGTACCATCATACGCACCCCGATTGATAACGGGAGGGATCCCGTCGGCATCTACTCGGCAAACGCCTTTCAAGCCGCCCTCCGAAGTCCATTCACTCCGCTCCGACGGCCGCGATCACACCACCCGCGACTCTCTTAACGACGGTTTTTGCAAAGCTACTTCTCTTCGTCATTGGTTTAGTTGCTTGCATTATAACACCTTGATTTCCGTTGTCAAGCCCCTAAATAAAATTTTTTTCGCAGCCGATTTTCGTGGGCGGCGTTTTGCTATTATATATAGTATTCACGCAAGGCTTGTGTAAATTGCGCGGTCCGGGTGAAATTAATGCTGCCGTTTTGTAGGAATTGACGATTGACTTTTGCCATTTAAAGCGATATTATTGCACCATAAACCACGGCGCGTCAGCCGGAGCGATTTTTGAAAGGAGAAGCGGCAATGAATTTCTGCACTGCGAAAAACATGAATAACGCCGGCAGCATGATTGCGTCTGCTTGCTCCTTTTACAGCTATTTTACGGTCTGCTATGCAGACCGCCGTTTTGCTGTTTATATTTCGTCCGACCGGTGTGACCGCTCTGAATGGGTTTTCTGATTTTATACGGAGATCTCAGGGTGCTGCCAACCGGCGGCGCCCTGTTTTTTTAATTAAAAATTCAGCGCTTTAAACCACCAAACAGACTGTTAAGCGTCAAAAAAGGAGAAATCGATATGAAAAAGAAAATCACGGCTCTTGTTATGGCTGCCGCAATGTGTCTGAGCTTTGCCGCGTGCGGCTCGGGCGGCAACGACAGCGCAAAGGATACCTTCACCGTCGGTATTTGCCAGCTTGCCCAGCACGATGCGCTGGACGCCGCGACCAAGGGCTTCAAGGATGCTCTCAAGCAGGAGCTCGGCGACAAGGTCGAGTTCGTGGAGCAGAACGCATCCAACGACATTCCGACCTGCGGCACCATCTGCAACGGCTTCGTTTCCGACGGCGTTGACCTCATCCTCGCAAATGCGACCCCGGCGCTTCAGGCTGCCGTAGCCGCAACGCAGACCATCCCCATCCTCGGCACGGCGGTTACCGAATACGGCGTCGCGCTTGACATCGAAAACTTCGGCGGCACGGTCGGCGGCAACGTCTCCGGCACCTCCGACCTTGCTCCTCTGGATCAGCAGGCAGATATGTTCTCCGAACTCCTGCCCGATGCAAAGACCGTCGGCATCCTCTACTGCTCGGCAGAGGCCAACTCCGTATACCAGGCGAACGTGGTCAAGGCGGCTCTCGAGGCCAAGGGCCTGACCGTTAAGATCTACACCTTCTCCGACTCCAACGATGTTGCCACCGTCACCGCCACCGCATGCGACGAGTGCGACGCTCTTTACATCCCCACCGATAACACCGCTGCATCCTGTGCCGAGGCGATAAACAACGTCGCCCTCCCCAAGAATACCCCCATCATCGCGGGCGAAAAGAGCATCTGCGAGAAGTGCGGCATTGCGACCCTCTCCATTGACTACTACGAGCTGGGCGTGACCACCGGCAAGATGGCTGCCAAGATCCTCAAGGGCGAGAGCAACATTTCCGAAATGCCCATCGAGTACTACCAGAATCCCGTCAAGATGGCTAACCCCGAGATTTGCAAGGAATTGGGTATTACCATTCCCTCCGATTACACCGCGATCGAGTAATATTTAAAGCAACTAAAGCAACAAATCGAAATGAGGTCCTGAAATGACAATGTCCGTTTACCTGTCCGCCCTGAGCGTGACTAATCTGATATCGAGAATGCCCGCAGCGCTTGCGCAGGGGCTGATATGGGGTCTGATGGCGCTTGGCGTGTTCATCACCTTCCGCCTGCTGGATATAGCCGACCTGACCGTTGACGGCTCGTTTGCGACGGGCGGCGCGGTGACGGTAATGCTCCTGCTGGCGGGTGTGCCCGCGTGGGCTGCGCTGCTTATCGCGATAGCCGTCGGCGTGCTCACCGGACTGTGCACCGGCTTTCTTCACACAAAGCTCGGCATTCCGGCGATACTCGCAGGTATACTCACGCAGTTTGCGCTGTATTCGATAAACCTGCGCATAATGACAAAGGCGAACCAGACCGCGAGCGTGCAGAAATTTGGCATGATTTGGGAGAACAAGGATGGATTTCTCGTCTCGTCCCTGCATATCCCGCAGGCGATACTCGTCGGGCTCGTCATTTCGGCCGTCATCGTCGCTCTTTCCTACTGGTACTTCGGTACCGAGCAGGGCAGCGCGCTGCGCGCAACGGGAAATAACCCCGCGATGAGCCGCGCACAGGGCATACATATCGAAACGATGAAGGTCATCGGTCTCGGACTTTCAAACGGCATCGTCGCTCTCGCCGGCGGACTTATGACCCAGTTTCAGGGCACTGCCGATGTCAGCATGGGCAGAGGCGCAATCGTTATCGGCCTTGCCGCCATCGTCATCGGTGAAATTCTGTGCGACGCCATATTCAGCAAGGGCTGCAACTTCGCCGTCAGGCTCAGCTTCATAATCCTCGGCGGCGTCATTTACTACGCGGTCATGGTCGTCATTCTCTGGCTCAGGCTCGACCCGAACGACCTCAAGCTCTTCACCGCGATAATCGTTGCGATATTCCTCGCAGTGCCGCAGCTCAAGGCGCGGTCAAAAAGCTCGTTTGCCGGCGCGAAGAAGCGCGCCCTGAACGAAAGGAGCGATGCATAATGCTTGAAGTCAAGAACATTTCCAAGACCTTTAACCCGGGCACCATAAACGAAAAGCACGCGCTGACGAATCTCAGCCTGAGCCTCAATGACGGCGATTTTGTCACCGTCATCGGCGGCAACGGCGCGGGCAAGAGTACGCTCCTGAACGCAATCGCGGGCGTGTGGCCGGTAGACGGCGGCGCCGTGATAATCGACGGCATGGACGTCACCGGAATGCCCGAATACAAGCGCGCCAAGTACATCGGCCGCGTTTTTCAGGATCCCATGATGGGCACCGCGCCCAATATGCAGATCGAGGAAAACCTTGCTCTGGCTTACCGCCGCGGCAAAAAGCGCGGGCTCAGATGGGGCGTGACGGCGGCGGAAAGAGAGTTTTACCGCGAAAAGCTTGCGACCCTCGGGCTGGGGCTTGAGGACAGGCTCACCGCGAAGGTCGGGCTGCTGTCGGGAGGTCAGCGGCAGGCGCTGACGCTGCTCATGGCGTCGCTTCAGACGCCGAAGCTGCTGCTGCTCGACGAGCACACCGCGGCGCTTGACCCGGCAACGGCACAGAAGGTGCTCGAGCTGTCCGACAGGATAATAAGCGAGAATAAGCTGACCGCGCTCATGATAACGCATAACATGAGCGATGCCATACGCCACGGCAACCGCCTCATCATGATGGACAGGGGCAGGATCGTCCTCGACATCTCCGGCGAGGAGAAAAAGCGACTCACCAAGGCCGACCTGCTCGCGCGCTTCGCCGAAAAGGCCGGCGTGCAGGAGGAAACCGACTCCGTGCTGCTGTCGTAAAGTGAATCAAAGTAAACCGCCCGTGAGGGGAAAACCTCACGGGCGGTTTGCCGCTCTGCAAGAAACTCATTGCAAACGAATGTAAAAGTCGTATAACAGAGGTAATTTGTGATACTTTTTTGCTGAAACGGAGAATGCACCGATGGGCGCCTTGCGTATACGCGCAGCAGCGCGGGAACGGAATAATTCCGGTGTTGTATATACAATTTAAGCTTTCTTGGAGCGGCAAAACCTCGCAGCCCTTGCTCTCGTAATACTTTTCCGTTTCATTCCGTTATTCCTTTTCTTCGCGCAATTCCGCTCCATACCTGCAAATCAGAGACATGACAATGAACATCACGCCCGGTGCCACAGAAACGGAAAGATCCGGCTGAAAGGGCGCAGCACCGTGCAGTGTCTGTTCCATCACGGCATGGACGATTTCCGCAATTATCTGCGTTCCGATCGGAATACAGATTGCAAGAATCCCCAAACGCATCAATTCTTTTGCACCGCCAAGATCAAACGGCGTACCGTCAGCAAGTTCGCGCTTAAAGTAATGCTCCGCAAATTTGGCAAGCACTGCTTCCCCGGCGCATAGAATCATCCATGTCGCCATAGCCGCATATACCGTGCCGGCGGTAACTCCTGCCTCAATGCTCAGGATGCTTTCCAACGTAACGCCGCCGATTTTCAATGTCGGCGCACCGAGCGCCATACTGAGAATCCCGACGACACAGCCGCAGAAACCGATGATGCAGATGATAAACACGATCCTGCTGAGAACTTCTCCGATTTTAGACAGCTTTTGAATAGTATTTAATGTTTTCACGGTACACTCCTTCTGTGCGTCTGTTTGTACCCATTTTATAGGTTCTTTCACCGTTGTTTCCTACTGCTGGTTATAAGTAGGGGGTGTTCTGTTTCGATCGATCCGCTTGAAAAAGAGAAAATAAATCAGCAAACCGTCAATGACAAAATCATAAATGCGCAGACGGTCAAAGAGGAGTATGCTGGATAAAATCGAAACGAGCACGATCCCAACACCGATAATTTTAGGAAACGATCCCCGCTCTTTTGTCATCCACGCGAAATACGCCATGATCGGCGATAAAAATGCAAATACCGTCCACCCGATGATGAAGGACCAGCCGTAGACTCCATGGGTAAGCATGGCTGCTGCATAATAGGTGAGCAGCATCCCGATGCAAAACGGAAAGATATTGCACATGGCGGAGCGCTTTGTGGGGCTGTAAATGGCGATCAGTGTTCCTATCAGAATCCAGATCGACATCTGAGAGAAAATCTCGCCGAGGTTTTGCGTGTAAATATCAAGCAGCCGTGCCGCTGTCCCAAGAAAAAGCCCGGATAGGAGCATAGATATTGGATTAAGTATATTTTGATGGTTCTTCACAATGAAATTCCCTCCGATAAAAAGGTGCAGAACGAGCTCTGTTGCTCATCGGGTTCAGCTCTGCGTCTTTGCGTCTGACTGTTTCAATAGCGTAATATGAAATTGCTTTAGGTCGATCAATTCCTCCTGCTTGCACTTGGGGCAAAAGAGAAGGAAGTTGTGAAGAACGGTGTCCTCACGAATCCATACGCGGGTTTTCCGTGACAATGCGGGCACAAAAGCCATTGTCCTTGCTTCTCCATAGCCATCACCTACTCGTTCGTCGGGGCGGAAATGAGCGTGATCCTCCGCGTTTTGCTGCTTTCGGAGGCCGCCTTCTTCATGTACTTGACCGTAACCTGATTGATTTCCGAAAGGTACTTCGAAAATTCCTCGTCTGTCAGCAGCAGCGTGCAGTTCGTCAGCAGCAGCATATCCTTTTGCGGATCGGCATTGCC
>USPI01000105.1 GCA_900556535.1 uncultured Eubacteriales bacterium
TCCGCATCCAAAAACCGAAAGCCGATTGCCGCCGCCATGCCGATGCCCATATCGTTGGTGGCGCTGCCGCCGATGCCCAGCAGAATTTCCCGCGCGCCGTGCGCACGCGCGTCCAGCAGCATTTCGCCCACGCCATACGTGGCTGCGTGCAGCGGATCGCGCGCGTCGCCCAGCAGAGGAAGCCCCGCCGCCTGCGCCATTTCGATTACCGCCGCGCCGGAGGGCAGCTCCAATGCATAAGATGCAGCCATACCGACGATAAAGCACACGACGGATATACCCGCAGAGCAGACTATGACGGCTCTGAAGCTGCGGCAGACACGCATCGCGGTGAGCGCGGGAAAAATTATGAGGCTGGATATCAGCAGCGCGCCCATCATGCGCATTCCGATGACGACCGTGACGGCGGTCAGGACGGCAATGATGCTGTTCATAAGCCCCGCCTTCGTTCCCGTTGCGCGCGCAAACGTTTCGTCAAAGGTGACGGCGAATATACGCGGGTAGAGAAGAACGAACATCAGGAGCACCGCCGCCGACAGCACGATGCTGAGCACCGCGTCCGCATGGCTGAGCGAGAGTATGCTGCCGAACATATAGTTTGAGACGTCCGTGTTCATGCCGGTCGTTAGCGAGACCGTTACAACGCCTATGGCAAGCGCCGAGGAGGATATGAGCGCGATGGCGGCGTCCCCCTTTATCCGGCTGTTCTGGTTTATCCGCAGCAGCAGAAACGCAGCGGCAACGACCACCGGCACGGCAAGGTACAAGGGCGCTATATTGGCGGCAGCCGCGACCGCGAGAGCGCCGAAGCCGACGTGGGAAAGACCGTCGCCTATCATGGAATAGCGCTTGAGAACGAGCGACACGCCCAGCAGCGCCGCGCACAGCGATACGAGCACTCCGACCACGACCGCGCGCACCATAAAGTGATACGAAAACATTTCTTTAATAAGCTCGATCATGCTCTTGACCCTCCCACAAAGCGGCGCGCAAGGTCACTTTCGCGGTACTGCGCGGTGGTGCCGAAGAAAAGCTGGCTGTGGCCGAGGTGCAGAATATGCGTGGCGTATCTGACGGCAGCATGGATATCGTGCGAGACCATGATAACGCTCGTGCTGTCGCACAGGTTTATGAGCTTAATAAGGTTATACATCTCATTTGTGGCGACCGGATCGAGCCCCGTGACGGGCTCGTCAAGCAGCAGAAGCTTCTTTGTCGCACACATTGCGCGGGCGAGCAGCACCCTTTGCTGCTGTCCGCCGGACAGCTCCATATAGCAGCGCTCGGCTATGTCGTCTATGCCGAGCCGCTCCATGTTTTCGGCGGCAGCCGCCCTGTCGGCGGCGTTATAAAACAGGCGCTTCCCCATAGAATTGAGCCGTCCCGACAGCACGACCTCGCGCACGGAGGCGGGGAAATCGCGCTGGATCTGGGTCTGCTGCGGAAGGTAGCCTATCTCAGTCGGTGAGATGCCATTAAATATTATTTCGCCCTTGGACGGCTGCTTCAGTCCCAGCAGACCGCGCATGAGCGTGCTCTTGCCCGAGCCGTTTTCGCCGACGATACAAAGGTATGAGCCTGCATCTATCGAAAAGTTAATGTCGCTGAGCACCGTTTCACCGTCATATGCAAAGCTCAAGTCCTTGCAGACTATCTGTGCCATTTCAGTAAAGCGCCTCCTTAAGGGTCAGGATGTTCATTTGCATGAGGTCTATATAGGTAACGCCGTCGGTAAACTGTCGGGCGGTCACGCTGTGAGCAGAGTAAAACGGCAGCTTTTTGCAGCCTGTATCCTCGCAGATGACATCCGCCATTTTTTCGTTTGAAAACTCCATGTACAGCACCGCCGGAATATTCTCCTCACGCACGTGGTCGATCAGAAACGCCACGGTCTTTGCCGAGGGCTCGGTCTGCGAGGCGCAGCCGGGATAGGCAGCGTAGTATTTAAGCCCGTACTCGCGCGTAAAATAGCGCATCGGGAAGCGGTCGGCAAACACGAGCGTGTCGCGCACCGCGTTTTTAACGGTCTCGCGTATCTCGGCGTCTATCTCCGTGATCTGCGCGTTATATGCGTCAAAATTGCGCACATATTCGCCCGCCCCATCGGGATCGACGGCGCACAGCTCGTCGCAAATGGCGCGGCATATGACGGAGGCGTTTTTAGGAGACGTCCAAACGTGCTCGTCAAGCTCCGTTTCGTCCTCATCCTCAGCCTCGGCTGCGTATATGCCCTCGCCGCTTTCCTCGACCGCCTCGACGCAGTCCATCATGCGCAGCGCTCTCACCTGTTCGCCCACGAGCGTTTCGACCCACTCCTCCGACTCGCCGCCGTTATAAATGAAGAGATCGCTCTCCTCGATGGCAACGACATCCTTGGGCGCGGGCTCATACGAGTGCACCTCCGCGCCGGGCTTTAAAAGCAGCTTTATCTGCGCCCTATCGCCCGCAACGGCGCGCGCAAAGTCATACGCGGGAAAGTCCGAGCAGACTATTTGCAGCTTACTTTCGTCCCGCTCCGGCTCGGTCGCGGCGCAGGCGGACAGCACAAGGCACAGCGGCAGTATCAGGGCTAAAATTTTCAGGCTTCGTTTCATTTCAGTTTAAAAGCACGGCGGCGGCAGAGCCTATGAGACTCATGTTTTCATAGGTGACGAATTCATAGCGTCTGTCCATTATCTCGCCCGCGTAAATATCCATAAATTTTTCAAGCTCCGGACGCAGCAGCTTGCTTGCCGTGAACAGGGAGCCGTCGACCGCGATGCAAGCTTTTTTGTCGACACCCGCGCCAGTCACCTCAAGAATGCCGCACAGCTTGCAGGCTATGCAGCGCGCCGAGCGCTCGAACAGTTCGTTAATTATGTAAACCAAATTGATCCTGTCCTCGCTGCTGAAGCCCTTGGGGAAGCGCCCCGAGCCCCATTTGTCGATGGTGGGCGTGACGACCTCGGTCATTTTCCCGATGATGGCGCTCGCGTTTTCGGAGAACAGGCCCTCCGCCGCCGCGCCCTTGAGCGTGTACATACAAAGCTGTCCCAGATAGCGACCGGATATCATTTTTTCGGCGGTGTACTCGCCCGTGTCGGGCAGGTCAGCGTCCATGGCAATATCAAAATCGCCGCGCGGGAAGCCGGAAAATGAGCCGCTTTCAAGATTTATGAGCATACTGCCGCGCACATCGTCGCCGAGCTTGGGAATATCGGCGCAGCGCAGCTCGCAGCAGGTGTTGCTGCCGGTTCCGGCGACAAGTCCGAGGTGGGAGCCGTATGCGCCCTTGGTGAGCGCTTTTCCGGCAAGGAGCGTCGCGGGGGTATCGTTGAGGACGACGATTTTTCCCGCCTCGCAGCCGCGCTCGAACAGAGCCCTTTTAAGATCCGCGCCGAGCAGCTTCCCCACCGCGTCATCTATCTTCACCTGCTTTGTCAGACCGAGCACGCGGCCGTCCCGCTCGGGAGTGATCTCGATGGGATAGGAAAAGCAAAAGCCGATATCCTTGGCCTGCGCCATTAGCGGCAGCACCGCATCGGCGACCTTTGAAATAAACTCGTCCCAAGTCACGGGCTCCTGCGCACCGGGCATGGGCAGGGTGTTCTGCCGCTCGATCACCGCGCCCTTTGTGTCAAAGCTTATGACCGCCGTGCGGAAATTCGTGCCGCCCGCGTCAATGACCACCGCCTTTTCGCCGCGCGGCAGCTTTCCCGCGGACGAAAGATAGGTCGGTATCATGGGCATTGCGTCCGCATCGCCGCGAAGCCCCGCTCTCATGCTTTCGGCAAAGACCTTCGTATATTCGTTAAGATCGACCCTCTCGGCATCCATGCCGTGAGCCTTCATAAACTGCGCTACTTTTATCATAATATACCTCAAAAAGACCCGGCAAAATGCCGGGTCTTACTTATTGCATTGCTTTTTGCTTTACTCTGCGGGGGTGCCCTTGACGGACTCGACGACACCCTCTGCAAGACCGGCTATGCCCTGGATCTCGCTGGGGATGATGATCTTGGTCGCCTTGCCGTTTGCCGCTGCCGCGAATGCCTCAAGAGCCTTGATCTTCAGCACCGCTTCGCTCGGCATGGACTCGTTTATAAGACGGATACCTTCTGCGGTAGCGGTCTGGACCTTGAGGATAGCCTCGGCTTCGCCTTCCGCCTCGAGTATCTGCTGCTGCTTCTTTGCGTCTGCGCGCAGGATCGCCGACTCCTTCTCGCCTTCCGCCTCAAGGATGGCGGCGCGCTTTTCGCCCTCTGCGCGGAGGATGGCCTCGCGGCGTTCACGCTCTGCCTTCATCTGCTTCTCCATCGCGGACTGGATCTCTCTGGGCGGGAGAATGTTCTTGAGCTCAACGCGGTTGACCTTGATGCCCCAGGGGTCGGTGGCTTCGTCAAGGATAGTGCGCATTCTGCCGTTTATAAGGTCGCGGCTGGTAAGGCACTGGTCAAGCTCAAGGTCGCCGATGATATTACGCAGGGTGGTTGCGGAAAGGTTCTCTATTGCGACCATGGGATGCTCTATACCGTAAGTGTAGAGCTTGGGATCGGTTATCTGGAAGTAGATAACGGTGTCGATCTGCATGGTGACGTTATCCTTGGTGATAACGGGCTGGGGCGGGAAGTCCGCGACCTGCTCCTTGAGGGAGATGGTCTTTGCGACTCTCTCAAAGAAGGGGATCTTAACATGGATGCCGGTGCCCCATGTGGACTGATACTTGCCCAGACGCTCGATTATCATGACCTTGCTCTGCTGGACGACGCGAATATTTCTCACGATTATTACGAGCGCGAGAAGTATTATTACAGCTATTACGTATTCCATTTTGTTCTCCTTAAATTTTTATTTTATTTTACCGTTGCGGGTACCGCCACGATGAGCTTCACTCCGTCAATGCGGACCGCGGTAACGAGCTCTCCCTCGGCAATGGGGGTATCGTCCTCGCTGCGCGCAGTCCAGGTCTTGCCGTCAACATACACGGCGCCAGTGCCCGCAATGTTGTCGATCCTCTCCGTCACGCGGCACTCCTTGCCTATGACGATATCGGCATTGGTGGGCTCGACCTTATTGTTGACATACTTCTTTACCAGCGGTCTTGTGTAATACAATGTCACCGCCGAAACGATGAGAAACAGAACAATCTGAAGCCACACAGGCGCATTGAGCATAGCGCACAGCAAAGCTGCCAGTGCGTATCCTGCACAGTGATCGTGCGCTTCAGGCGCATTGCTCCGTGAAAGAACGGGAAGCCCTGCACCGTAATATCCTGCGGGTCAAGCTCCGTGACCGGCGCGCAGAGACGGAAGCGGTCTCCAAATCGAACGCCGTTTTCGCCCGTCTGCCAGCCGGAATCCGGCTGCACGGTGAAGCTGCCGAACAGATACATCGCTTC
>USPI01000106.1 GCA_900556535.1 uncultured Eubacteriales bacterium
TCATAGGCTCGATGCTTATCGACACGCGATGCATACCCGACGTTATCGAGCGCCTGCGTTCCGCGGAGTTTTACGGCAGACAGAATCGTGATATATTCGATACGGTATACGCCATGTTCTCCTACGGTCAGACCATCGACCCCGTAACGATACTTGACCAGATGAAGGTCAGGGGCGTTTATACTGAGCAGAGTCCGGCGTATATAGCCGAGCTCATGCGCGTTACGCCCACCGCGGCAAACGTCCTTGAATACGCCGCCATCGTGCGCGACAGGGCGCTGCTGCGAAATCTCGCTGCGGCGGCGGACGAGATAAACAATCTCGTCTACGAGGGCTCGGGCGAGGCGGAGAATATCCTTGAGGCGGCAGAGAGTAAAATTTACGCTCTGCGTCAGGGCAGAAACATAGGCGGTCTGCTGCCCATATCCACGGTCGTTCAGAATGTCTATGAGAGCATTTCCGCCGCCGCAGCAAGCGGGCAGTCCATTCCCGGTCTGTCCACGGGTCTCAAGGACCTCGATAAATTCATCCTCGGTCTCAACAAGGGCGAGCTTATTCTCATTGCCGCGCGCCCTGCTATGGGCAAGACGAGTATCGCGCTGAACATTGCGATGGACGTTGCGAAAAATTCGGACAAGACCGTCGCGGTGTTTTCGCTGGAAATGAGCCGCGAGCAGCTTGTCAGCAGGCTTCTTGCGCGCGAGGCGTCCGTTCCCTCGCAGAATATGCTCACTGGTCAGCTCAGCCCCGACGAATGGCGCCGCCTGGCGTCGGCAGCGCAGCTCGTGAGCGCGACGGATATGCGCATTGACGATAACTCCATGCTCACCGTTGCGGACATGAACGCGCAGTGCCGCAGACTTTCAAACCTCGGTCTTGTCGTCATCGACTATCTCCAGCTCATGCAGTCGGCAGGCGGCAAGAGCAGCTATAACGAAAACCGCCAGCAGGCTGTCAGCGATATAAGCCGTATGCTCAAGATCATGGCAAAGGAGCTGAATGTTCCCGTCATATGCCTGAGCCAGCTCAACCGTGCCGCTGTCGGCAGAAGCGACAAGCGCCCCATGCTCAACGACCTGCGCGACTCCGGCGCTATCGAGCAGGACGCCGACGTTGTCATCGGTCTGCACCGCGAGGGGTACTACGATCAGGAAAGCGCGGATCCGTATCTTGCCGAGGCGATAGTGCTCAAAAACCGCAAGGGTCAGACGGGCACGGTCTATCTGCAATGGCTGCCGGAGTTCACGAGCTTCGGAAACCGCAGCGCAAAAACCGATGACGATTATTGATTTTATAAATGAAAACGAGCTTCTTCGCTCGGGCGACAGAGTGCTGTGCGCAGTCTCGGGCGGAGCGGACTCCATGTGTCTTGTGCATTGGCTCAGTACCCACGCCGAGGAGCTCGGAGTGAGCGTTTGCGCCGCAAGCTTTGACCATATGCTGCGCGGCGAGGAGTCGGCGGGGGACTGCCGCTTTGCAGCGGCGCAGTGTGAGCGCATGGGCGTTGAATGCGTGACCGGGTGCGGCGATGTGCGAAGCTATGCAAGGGAAAAGGGCATGAGCGAGGAGGAGGCGGCAAGAGCCTTGCGCTATGACTTTCTCTCCCGTGCTGCCGATAAGCTCGGCTGCAATGTCATTGCGACCGCGCATAACGCAAACGATAATGCCGAGACCCTGCTTTTAAACCTCACCCGCGGCGGCGGGCTGAAGGGGCTGTGCGCAATTCCGCCGCGGCGCGGGAATATCATTCGCCCGCTGCTGTCAACGACAAGGGAGCAGATCGAGGCGTATAATGCGAAAAACGGCGTGGAGTTTGTCACCGATTCGAGCAATCTCGGCGATGATTACACGCGAAACGTTATCCGCCATCACGTCACTCCGGTGCTTGAGGGCATAAACCCCGCGCTTTTTGACGCCGTTTCGCGCACGGTGCAGAGCCTGCGCGAGGACGAGCGCTGCCTTGACGATATGGCAGCGGCGGCATACGATGAGTTTTATAAAAACTCGTCCTTTCCCGCCGATAAGCTCCTATCGCTTCCCAAGTCCGTTGCGATGCGTGTCTTGCGCATGATATGCGGCAGGGCGCTGAGCTTTGAGCACGCACGGAGCGTCTATGCCATTTCCTCCGGCACGCAGCGCCGCGAAACGCATATATCCGGCATGAGCGTGAGCTGCGACAGGGGAGTGCTTCACTTCGGACAAAAAACGCGGCAGCTCGGCGAATACGAGCTTCTGCCCGGCACGGAAATATACCTTCCGGAATGCTCCGTGACGGTAAAGACGGACATTGTCGAAAATTGTCCGCAAGTTTTCAAATCGTTTAATATTTTTCACTTTAAATGTGACGCGATCTGTGGTAACATATCCCTTACGCCGCGAAAAAACGGAGATAAGATAAAACTCAGCCGCAGAGGCTGTACGAAAAGCCTCAAGGACCTGTTCAATGAGGCAAAGCTCGACAGGCAGCAGCGCGACTTGACGCCTGTTTTGCGTGACGAGCTCGGTCCCGTCGCCGTTTACGGCTTCGGGGTCGCGGAAAGATGTATTGCAGGCCCCGGAGACAAAGCGCTTCGGGTGACAATAAATAAAACCAAGCTTACGGGGGACAATTGAGAAATGAGAAATGACATTGAGAGAGTGTTTTTCACCGCTGAAGAAATAGAAGAAAAGGTAGCTGCGCTCGGCGCGCAGATATCCGCGGACTTTGAGGGCAAGCAGCCGCTGTTTGTCGGCGTATTGAAGGGCTGCTTCGTATTTATGGCTGACCTCATGCGCCATGTTTCGATACCCTGCTCCATGGACTTCATGGCCGTTTCCTCGTATAAGGGCGGCATGACCTCGACGGGCGCAGTCGAGATACACAAGGACCTCGGTCAGAATATCGAGGGCCGCCACATAATCATCGTCGAGGATATTCTCGACAGCGGCAATACGCTCAATTACCTCCAGACTTATCTTCAGACGCGCAAGCCCGCTTCCATAACCATCGCAACGCTTATGGATAAGCCCTCGCGCAGAGTCGCCCCCGTTTACGCGAAATATTCCTGCTTTGAGGTTCCCGATGAGTTCGTTGTCGGCTACGGTCTTGATTATCAAGAGCTTTACCGCAACCTGCCCTACATCGGCGTGCTCAAGCCCGAAATATACATGAATTAAGAAAGGCGAAGGCCTTAAAGGACGTGATTTATTGAAACCTCAGCGCAACAAAGCGAGAGATATAGGCTTTTATGTTCTGATACTTGTGCTGCTTGCCTGCACACTGTTCACTTTGCTCAACCAAGAGGAAGCGACCGGACTGAGCTATGCTCAGGTCAAGGACCTCTTTAAAAACGAAAAGGTCGAGGAATTCACCTATAACGGCTCGAAGAATATCCTCGAGATGAAGGTCAGGGACTCCTCCGCAAACGGGGGCTATAAGCAGGTGTACTATAAGATGTACAGCTTTGCCCTGTTCCACGAAGACCTCGGCGAGCTCGTCGAGCAGCAGTACGAGAGCGGGATAATCAAGGATTATCAGATCGAGCCCGTCCAGTCGACCTGGTGGCTCCAGCTCATACCGTATGTGCTGTTTATCGGCTTTATGATATTCTGGATCGTCATGATGCAGCGCGCGCAGGGCGGCGGAGGTGCCGGCGGCGCGATGAAATTCGGCAAGGCGCGCACACGCCTCGGCAGCGAGGAAAAAAGCCGCAAGACCTTTGCCGACGTTGCCGGTGCCGATGAGGAAAAGGCGGAGCTTCAGGAGCTCGTCGAGTTCCTTAAAAATCCGAAGGCCTTCACCCAGATGGGTGCGAGAATACCCAAGGGCGTTCTGCTCGTAGGACCTCCGGGAACGGGTAAGACCCTGCTTGCAAAGGCAGTCGCGGGCGAGGCGGGAGTGCAGTTTTTGTCCATCTCCGGCTCTGACTTTGTCGAGCTTTATGTCGGCGTCGGCGCATCCCGCGTGAGAGACCTGTTCGATCAGGCAAAGAAGGTCGCCCCTGCTATCATCTTCATTGACGAGATCGACGCAGTCGGACGCCAGCGCGGCTCCGGTCTCGGCGGCGGTCACGATGAACGCGAGCAGACCCTTAACCAGCTCCTCGTCGAGATGGACGGCTTCGGCAACAACGAGGGCGTCATCGTCATGGCTGCGACCAACCGTGCGGACATTCTCGATAACGCGCTGCTGCGCCCCGGCCGCTTCGACCGTCAGGTCTATGTCGGTATGCCCGATATAAAGGGCAGAGAGGCGATACTCAAAATTCACGCAAGAGGTAAGCCCCTTGCCGACGACGTGAGCCTCAAATCCATCGCAAAGGGCACGCCCGGCTTCTCCGGCGCCGATCTTGAAAACCTCATGAACGAGGCGGCGCTGCTCGCCGTAAGACGCAAGCACCGCTTCATCACGATGGAGGACTGCGACGAGGCGATACTCAAGGTCGAGATGGGACCCGAGAAAAAGAGCCGCAAGATCTCCGACAAGGCGAAGCGTCTCACGGCGTACCACGAGTCCGGTCACGCGATAGCCTCGAAGTTCCTTGAGCACACCGACCCCGTGCACTATATAACCATCATCCCGCGCGGCATGGCGGGCGGCTTCACGCTCTACCGTCCCGATGAGGACGCGGAAAACTTCACCTCGCAGTCGCAGATGTTCGAGCATATCGTCACCTGCCTCGGCGGCAGAATTGCCGAAAAGCTGTTCCTCGACGATATTTCCACGGGCGCCTCCGGTGATATACAGCAGGCGACCAATATCGCGCGAGACATGGTCATGCGCTACGGCATGAGCGAAAAGCTCGGCCCCATCCAGTATGACAGCTCCGACCACAGCATATTCATCGGCCGCGATTTCGGCACGACCAAGAGCTACTCCGAGGAGACCGCAGCCGTCATCGACGAGGAAGTCAAGCGCATCTTCGACGAGGCAGCCGAGCTGTGCGAGAAGATACTCAACGAGCACCGCGAGACCCTCATAGGCGTTGCGGAGTACCTGCTTGAGAACGAGTCTATGGATCGTGATACCTTCGACTACTACTGCGAGCACGGCACCTTCCCCGAGCCCAAGCCCGCACCGGCGATGCAGGACGACACGATAGAGCGCCCCGCACGCAAGATAGCGCGCTTTGACGATGCTCCCGAAACCGATGCATCGGCAGGCATGGCTGACGCTCCCGACGCTGACGACAGCAGCAAGACTGAATAAAATGCAAAACAAACTGCCCGAGGTCATCCTCGGGCAGTTTTCGTTTGCGTGAGAAATGACATCTTCCGCCCGAAACGCAGGGGCTGCCGCCAAGTTCACTATTGAGAAAATGCTGTGCGTGTGTTACAATAAAAAATTGCATAGCGGCTCACTTTGAAGC
>USPI01000107.1 GCA_900556535.1 uncultured Eubacteriales bacterium
CTTATATAAGCATAGGAACAAAATGCGCAGACCGAAGTCTGCGCATTTAAGGCTGTATTATTTCCGTTTATTTGTATATATCTCCCGCTATTGATCTGCCAAGGAAGGTTACAACCTGAGCGCGGGTGCAGCAGTCATAGGGGCTGAAGCGTCCGCCGCCGGTGCCTGCCGCGATGCCGTTTTCCGCTGCCCAAACCACCGCGTCATAATAGAACATTCCCTTTTCGTTGTCACTGAACGGGTTTGTCAGATTCGTCGGCGTGGGCTGACCGAAGAAGCGCCACAGGAAGGTCACGAATTCCGCTCGCGTGACCGTGTTGCCCGGCGAGAAGCGACCCTCACCGGTGCCTGCCGCAATGCCGTTTTCCGCCGCCCAGGTTATCGCTCTGTATGCATACGATTTAGGCGAAACGTCGTTAAACGGGCAGGCATTGGTCTTTGGCGCCGGAGCGCCTGCCGCGCGCCACAGGAAGGTCACGACCTGCTCGCGGGTGCAGTTTGCATCGGGCGAGAAGGTGGTCTCATCCGTGCCGACGGTTATCTGCGGCGTGTAGTAATACGCCCACATTACCGGGCCGTAGTAATACGCGCTGCTCGGCACGTCGTAGAAGGGATTCGGATATCTCTTCTTGCACTCGGTGCACTGTCCGCGCACTATCTTGTGGCCGGTCTTTCTCGTTTCGGAATCGACATAGCTGTCCTTGCAGCCGGAGCAGGTATGGGTCGTGTAGCCGTCCTTCGTGCAGGTAGCGGGAGTCACGACCGCATCGTATCTGTGCGCTCCGAGCTTGCCGTACTCATCGCCGCACTCGTCGCAGACCGCCTTCTTCTGGCAGGTGGCGGTGCCGCCGGTGTGCGCGGTCTTTCGGCTGAGATCTATCCACTTGGGGTTCAGCGTTATGCCGAGCGCCGCGAGCTCGTCCTGCATATCCTCAAGGGTCTTGCCGCAGATCTGGCAGCCGAGCCAATGGTACTCGTCGTCATGGCAGTGGTCAATGTCCTTTATGTGCACAAGGCTCAGGAAGTTATCCATGGTGGGATCCTTGCCGGCGAGTATCTTCAAGATATCCGCAGCGTGCTCCTTGCCCAAGACCTTTATGAGCTCTGCGACGTCCTTGACGCCAAGGATTTCGATCATGGGGTGGATCTCGTGCCCGTGCTTTTCGATAAGATTTTCATCGGTCGCAAGGACGGAGGCGTTCTTATCGACATATTCGTTTCCGCAGACCGTGCACTTATAGTGGTCCTTTATGCCGTCAACATAGCAGGTCTTGGGCACTCCCGCAACGAATTCGAGCGTATTCTCGCAGCCGTCGGGACAGGGCACATAGCACACTCTGCCCTTTGCGATCATCTGACCGCAGCCGAGGCAATAGGTATCGCCGGTGTAGCCCGGTGCGCTGTCGCTGGGTTCTACCTTACCGCGAAGCTCCGTGCCGCCGTCATGATTATTCGCGTCGCGCGTGCCGTCGTCATAGTCGCAGACAAGGCAGCCTTTGCCGCTGTGGCAGGTCGGGACCGGATTGCTCGGGAAGGTATGTACCTTGTATGTTCCGTCGTATTTATACTGGCAGTACTTGCACACGCTCCAGTGACCCAAATTGTCATACGCCTTGGTCTGAAGCACGACGTTGGGGATCTGATTGCTGCCGACGCTTGCGATAAAATGCTTGAGCGGCTCGATCGTGAGCTTGGACGCATCGCTTATTTCGCTCTTGCCGGCGGCATCGTTAAACAGGGTGCCGCAAACGGTGCACTTATAGTGCTCCTTCGTGCCGGAGACGCCGGTCGCCTCGCACTGTGCGGGCACCTCCTCGACCTTGACTATCTTATGCTCGCAGATGTCCTTATACTTGAGCGGTATGTTCTTCTCAACGTACTGCTTGCAGTCGTTGCAGTAGATATCGCACACGCCGTCATGCTCGGGCGTGGGTTGGGTTATTATCTGCTTTTCGGTGTTAATATGGTTTGACGGGTCTATTTCGCCGTATTCAAAGCCGCAGGTCGTGCAGGTGGCCTTTTCAATGCAGCAAGCAGTGCCGCCCGTGTGGGAACCGACGTTTACGAGGCACTTGCAGCGCTCACAGCGCTGTGCGTGATATTCTACTCCGTCCTCGGAAAAGGCTCTCCACTTGTAGTCGTGGCCGAGCGCGGCAAGCTTTGTGTCGCTCTTTTTAATCTTGCTCATGCCCTCCGCGTCGGAGAAATAGGTATCGCAGTCGGCGCAGTACCAATAAGGAATGTTGCCCGGCTCCTCGCAGGTGGGCGCGCTCGCCTTGGTGTACTCAAGCTTTGCGTGCTTGGCGCTGTTTTTGCTTATTTCGAGCTTGGACGCAATGGTCTTGTCCACGCCTCTCTCGTCCCTGTAATATCTGTCGCAGCCGGAGCAGTACCAATGCTCTTCCATTCCCTTGGCTGCGCAGGTGGGCTCGACGCGGTCAAAATGCTGAAGGTCGGTGTGATTGGTCTCGTTTTTTGCGATCTCGACCGACGATGCGCTTATCTCCGTCGTGCCCTGCTCATCGCTGAAATACTTTCCGCAGACCGAGCACTCCCAGTGCGCCTTGCAGCCCTTTTCCGCACAGGTCGGGGCTTTTCCCGGCATATGCACGATCTCGCCGTGGGTGCTGAGCTTTTCTATCGTGCACTGCGCGATGGTGGTCTGCTCGGTGCCCTGTGCATCAAGATAGCAGTTTTGGCAGACGGGGCAGTAATAATACTCAATATTACCCGCGGCAGCGCAGGTGGCGGGTCTTGCCTCGATCTTTGCAAGCGAATGCTCCTTGCATGGGGTCTTGCCCTCAACGGTGAGCGTGGCCTCCTCGCTTACAGCGTAGCCGAAGCCCTTATCCTGTCCGGAAAGTCCGCCGCAGTACGCTATGCATTTATACCTCTTGCCGCTGTCGGCAGTCGAGACGTTCTCCAAAACGAGCGTCTTTTCCTTGCCGACGGATTTGGCAATAAGGGCAATGATGTCCTTGAGGCTCAAGTCCGCGTTGGGGTCTACGTCCGTTGAGTCGAGCCAGAGGTATTTGAGCTCCTTTGAATAGCTGCTGTCTATCCTCGCCTCGACCGTGAACACAGCGTTCTCCCCCGCCCGTACGGTCTCGTCAACAGGCTGTACGGTGAACGTCACGCTGACCTTGCCGTCAAGTATGCCGCGCGCATCCGCAAGTCCCGCCGTCGGCACGAGCGAAATGAGCATCAGCACGGTAAGCGCAAGGCTTATAATGCGTTTTTTCATAATATCCCTCCATTTTAAATTCTTCACACTCAATCATAATAATTATACTATTTTGTCAAATCCCCCGCAAGTGTCGGGCCTTCGGCATAATTAACAGTTTTGAATATTCTGTTTAGTGCAGCTTGCCATGTGCGCCGTTTATGCTCATATGTACTGCCCGCGGCTCATATAAATTGACTATGTGAGTTTGGGGAGTGGTGCAAGTGTACACGAATATAGAAGAGCGCGCCTGCGATCTTGCCGTATATATCATTGAAAACAGGGCTACGGTCAGAGCCGCGGCAAAGCAGTTTAACGTTTCAAAAAGCACTGTACACAAGGATCTCACTGAGAGGCTCAAAACGGTCAATCCCGCGCTGTATCATCAGGTGCGTGAGCTGCTGGATATCAACAAGGCCGAGCGGCACATCCGCGGCGGCATGGCAACGAGAAGAAAATACAAGGGCGAATAGTTTGCACTCGCGGCGGGCTGCTGTCCGCCGTATTTTTACGCGCGTTTCGGGCAAACTGTTTTCGGTGATGAATTTGACTAAACAAATAGGCCGCCAGACCCTGCGGCTCGAAACGCCGCCGAGCGTGTCCGCGAGCGCCGCAGTGGTCGGGCGCAAGGAGGGCGGCGGCCCGATCGGGCACTGCTTTGACTATATAAGCCCCGATGCGCATTTCGGCGAGGCATCGTGGGAAAAGGCCGAGAGCGCGATGCTAAAAAAGTGCTTTGAGCTGTGCTGCGCCAAGGGAAACATCGCGCCGAGCGAGCTCGATTATATTTTCTCGGGCGACCTGCTCAACCAGTGCGTCGGCTCCGCCTTCGCGCTGCGCGACAGCGGAGTGCCGTACTTCGGGCTCTACGGTGCGTGCTCGACCATGGGCGAAGCGATGACACTCGCGTCGGTCATGCTCGACGGCGGCTTTGCCTCAAAGGTCTGCGCCATAACGGGCTCGCACTTTTGCTCGTCCGAGCGGCAGTTTCGCTTTCCTTTGGAATACGGCGGTCAGCGTGCTCCGACGGCACAGTGGACAGTCACGGGCTCCGGCGCAGTGATAATGCAAAGCGGCGGCAGCGGACCTTTTATAACTTATCTTACCCCCGGGAAAATCGTCGATGCGGGCATAAACGACGCAAACAACATGGGCAGCGCCATGGCTCCCGCCGCCTACGAAACGCTCAAGGCTCATTTTGAGGACACGGGGCGCGAGCCGGACTATTACGACATGATAATCACGGGCGACCTCGGCGCCATCGGTCACGACACCGTGGAGGAGCTTTTCAGGCGCGACGGGCTCGGGCTCGGGCGCTTTTACACCGACTGCGGCGTTATGATATTTGACCGCGAAAAGCAGGACGTTCACGCAGGCGGCTCGGGCTGCGGCTGCTCGGCTGCGGTGTTCGCATCGTTTGTGATGCAGGGCTTTGCGCAGGGCAAGTGGGAAAGAGTGCTGTTTGCGCCGACGGGCGCTCTAATGTCGCCGACCAGTACGCAGCAGGGTCAGAGCATCCCCGGAGTGTGCCACGCGCTTGCCGTTGAGAAGGCGCTGCCGAGTCGGGGGTGATGTGATGGCAGCAGAGTATTTGAAGGTCTTCGCAGTCGGCGGAGCGCTGTGCGCCGTCGGTCAGCTTCTTATAGACAAGACCCGCCTCACGCCCGCTCGGATATTGACGGTCTACGTCGTTTCGGGGCTCGTGCTTGAGGCGTTGGGGCTCTACTCCCCTCTCGCGGCTTGGGCGGGCGCGGGTGCTGCCGTCCCGCTCACGGGCTTCGGCGCGACGCTCGCAAGGGGCGTCAGAAGCGCCGTGGCAGAGGGCGGAGTCTTGGGTGCGTTCATCGGCGGCTTCACTGCCGCAGCAGGCGGAATATGCGCCGCGGTTTTCTTCTTCACACTCAGTCTTCCAGCACAGTGGTGGAAATGCCGTGGCTGTGACACTCCTTGATGTAGGCAAACGCTTCATCCGCGGAATCAACGACGCGGAACAGATCAAGATCCTCTTTGGAAATCATGCCGCTCTCAAGAAGACCGCCGCGGAACCACACAAGAAGAGGTTCCCAGAACTTACGCCCGACCA
>USPI01000108.1 GCA_900556535.1 uncultured Eubacteriales bacterium
AAGACTGTGCCTGCCGCAATTTGCAGTGGGCCTTTTTACGACGATGCTCAACAACTATCTTATTTATTTTTATCAGCCGTCGAAGGAGTCCGGCATCCCCAACCTGATACCTCAGGGCAGGATCGTGCTGGGTATTCTCACGATAATCGGTCTTATAAAAGCAATAGGACACATTATCGACGCCGTGACCGACCCGCTTATAGCGGCAAGCTCGGACAAGAGCAAGCACCCCGACGGCAGACGCATCCCGATGATGAAGAAGGCCGCAATTCCCTTCGGTCTGTGCGCGCTGCTGATGTTCTTCGTGCCGTTTAACTATGTAAGCGGTCTTAACGCAGTTTGGATAGCGGCGTTCATGTGGGGCTATTATTTCTTCTTCACCCTTTACATGATCCCGCACAATGCGCTCATCCCCGAGCTCATTCAGGACGGTCCTATGAGAGTCAACGCCTACACCGTCAGCTCGTTTTTCTTCGTGACCGGCAGTGCGCTCGGCTATGTCAGCCCCCTGATAGTCAGCCTGTTTAAGGGCGCGGGACTGGCAACGCTGTGGGCATGGCGCACGACCTTCGGCATCTACACCGTGATAGGCATAATCCTGCTGCTCATACCGGCATACACCATCAGGGAGAAGGACTATATCCACTCCATACTCCCCAACGTCACGCTCGGCCAGTCGCTCAAGCACGCTTTTTCCAACAAGCACTTCAGACTGGTCACCCTCGGTCAGCTTCTGGAGAACACCGGAATGGCGTTTTTCCAGGCCTGCATCATGTATTACGTGACCTCGCTCATGGGACTTGCGGAGACCTATTCCGTGCTGATACTCGCAATATCCATTGCAGGCTCTCTGCTGATGTATCCGCTGGTGAATAAGTTTGCGAAAAAGAAGGGCAAAAAGCTGCCGATAATACTCGGCTGCATCGTGTTCTCCATTGCGGAGATCGTCATCTGCTTCAGCGATGTGATCCCCGGCAACAGACTCGTGCTCGCCTGCGTATTTGCGCTGTTTGTATCCTTCCCCTTCGCGGTGCTCAACGTGCTTCCGGGCGCCATGATGGCGGATATCATCCGGTATGACACCATCACGACGGGCATTAACCAGGAGGGCATTTTCGGCGCGGCGAGGAGCTTCATCGTCAAGATGGGCAACTCCCTTGCCATCATGATCGTCCCCTCTCTCATAGTCGCGGGCGCGGCCGCGGGCGAAAACGTCGGCATTTTCGGACTCAAGCTCACCGCCGTCGCGGGAAGCGTATTCTGCCTGCTGGCGGTACTCGTATTCACGCGCTACAAGGAGCGTGAGGTGCTCGCGGTGATCGAAGAAAGCGAAACAAAAGGAGAATAAGCATGGCGGAAAATATGAACAGCTCTTCGCAGGAAAGAGCGATTTATTACGGCGAGCGTCTTGCCGAAATGATAAGATGCAGGACCGTTTCGAAAAAAGAGGGCTTTGAGCCAGAGGAATTTCTCAAGCTCAGAAGGGTCATCGCCGGGCTTTTCCCGCTCATGACGGAGAAGGCAGAGCTCACCATTCTCGGCGACGATGCGTATCTTTACAAGCTCAAGGGCGCGGACGAGAGCCGCAATGTTCTTATGATGTCCCACCACGACGTGGTCGATGCCACCGGTGAGTGGCAGGAGGAGCCGTTCGGCGGCGTCATCAGGGACGGCAAGCTCTGGGGCAGAGGCACGGTCGATACCAAGACTCCCCTGTTTGCCGAGTTCTCCGCAGTCGAGGAGCTTATCGCGGAGGGCTTCGAGCTGCCCGTAAACGTGTATATCTTCTCCTCCCACAACGAGGAGTACGGCGGCGACGGCGCTCTTATCGCGCACGACTACTTTAAAGACAACAACATCTCCTTTGAGTGGATAATCGACGAGGGCGGCGCGGTGATCGACCCGCCCATGTCCGGAATAAGCAAAAAGTGCGCCATGATCGCCGTTCACGAGAAGGGCAGATGCACGGCGCAGCTCGTTGCAAAGGTCGCTCAGGGTCATGCTGGACTTGCGGGCGGTCACAAGACCCCCGTTATGAGAATGGCCGCATTTATGACTCAGGTCGACGAGGAGAAGCCCTTCATCAGAAGGCTCCATCCCGAGGTCAGAGGGATGTTCGAGGCGCTTGCGCCGCATATGTCATTCCCCATGAGCTTTGTGTTTTCAAACCTCGGACTGTTTTCGGGTCTGCTCGTCAAGATGATGCCGAAGCTCAACGCCGCCGCAGGCGAAATGCTCGGCACCGGCTGCACCTTCAAAAAGGTCTCCACCGATGAGGACGGAAGCTGCCGCGCCGAGGCATTCCTGCGCTGCATAAGCGACGAGGACTTTGCAAAGGATCTCGACGCTCTGCGGAAAATGGCAGAGGGCTACGGCGTTGAAATGACCGTCCCCGACGAGGATAACGAGTACTACAAGCCCTCCTCGCTCGACAGCGCCGGCTATAAATACGTAAGGCAGATCGCGCAGCGCGTGTTTGACTACGCCGCCGTTGCTCCCTTCATTCTCCCCGCCGGCACGGACGCGAGAAGGTTTGTTGACCTTTCCGACGCCGTCATCAGATTTGCCCCCATCGACATCGACGCGCAGCAGTACGCCTCGGTGCACGGAGAAAACGAAAACATCTCCGTTGCGAAGCTCCCCATTGCGGTCGATTTCTATAAGGAGCTTATAAAAAATTATAAGTAAAGCAAAACAAAAATCTCGACAGCACTCACGGTGCTGCCGAGATTTTTTTGTTATTCATTTATGACCTCAAGACCCTGCAAATAGCGGCGCATCATGTCGAAAATATAGTTTCCGGACACTCTGCGGACATAGCTGCGCGGGCGTCTGTCGCCGACGTGCAGCTCGCGCACATAGGTCGCGTCCTTCGTCGCAAGCGACACGAACACCGTGCCCACCTCGTGCACGCCGTCGCCGTCGGGACCGGCAAGACCGGTAACACCCACTCCCATATCCGTTCCCAGCAGGGCGCGCACGCGCTCTGCCATCTCCTTTGCGACCTCATAGCTCACGGCGGTCTTTTCCTCGATGAGCTTCGGGTCGATGCCGAGGAGCTTGGACTTTGCCTCGTTCGTGTAGGTCACGACGCCGCCGAGGAAAAACTCGCTAGCGCCGGGAATATCGGTGAAGCGCTTTGCAAGCTCGCCTCCCGTGCAGCTCTCGGCTGCCGAGAAGGTCATTTTCTTCTCCCTTAGAAGCTGCATGACGCTCTCCTCAACGGTGTCAACGTCAATACCGAAGATGAGATCGCCCAGCACATCCTTAACGTGGTCGATGACGGGCTTCATCAGCTCCTCCGCTTTCTCGACGCTCTCGGCCTTGGCGGTCACCTGCAAGAGGCAGTCGCTCTCCTTGGCATAGGGCGCCATGGTGGGGTTAGTCATGACGTTCATCTCGTCGCGGAATATCTGATCCATCGCGCTCTCGGACATACCGAAAACGTGGATGGCGTGCGACACGATCTGCTCGTCCGACAGCGAGCGCAGGTACGGCATAGCGCAGGCGCGGAACATCGCGTTGCACTCCTTGGGAGGTCCGGGCAGCATGAGCACTATCGTGCCGTCGGCCGCCTTGAACGCGCAGCCGGGCGCGGTGCCCCAATTATTATGGAATATCGTGCAGCCCGCGGGGAGCATCGCCTGCTTGAGATTGTTCTCGGTGAGTTCTTTGCTGTAGCCCTTGTTGGTGAGGTAATCGTAGAGATTTGCCTTCTCGTTCTCGTTCATAATGAGCTCAAGCCCGAATTCGCTTGCGAGTATCTGCTTCGTCAGATCGTCGCAGGTCGGGCCGAGACCGCCGGTGGAAATGATAATATCGGCGCGGCGGCGGGCTATCCCGATGCAGTCGCGCAGGCGCTGCGGGTTATCGCCGACGACGGTGTGGTACTTGACGTTTATACCTATCTCCGAGAGCATGAGCGATATGTCGCGCGCATCGGTGTTCGTCGTGTGACCTAAAAGTATTTCCGTTCCGACGGAAAGTATCTCCGCGTTATATGCCTTTTTCAAGCTCATTCGCCTACCTTTATTCTTTCGATGCCGGCATATGCCTCCTCGACGAGTGCGTCAATGTCCAGAGCGGACTCGATCTGCTCAACGTCGCGGAGCTTGGGCTTGGTTTTGGGGTGCTTGGGAGTGAACACGGTGCAGCAGTCCTCATACGGGAGTATCGAGGTCTCAAAGGTGCCTATCCTGCGCGCAAGGCGGACTATCTCCTCCTTGTCCATGCCGATGAGCGGCTGGAGCACGGGAAGCTCGGTGACGGCCTGGGTGGACGCCATCGCCTCCATGGTCTGGCTTGCGACCTGACCGAGGTTTTCGCCCGTAACTATCGCCTTCGCGCCGTTTGCGTCGGCTATCTTCTGCGCAATACGCATCATAAAGCGGCGCATGATGAGGGTGAAGTAATCCTCATCGCACTTTGCGCGGATCTCCTCCTGGATATGCGTAAACGGCACGACCTCGATCGTCATTCTGCCGCAATAGACGGTGAGCTCGCGTGCAAGCTCTATGACCTTCTGCTTTGCCTGCTCGGAGGTGTAGGGGAAGGAGAAAAAGTGCACGGGGATAAGGCGAACGCCGCGCTTTGCGATCATGTAGGTCGAAACGGGGCTGTCGATGCCGCCGGACAGCAGCGTGACCGCGACACCGTTTGCGCCCACCGGCATTCCGCCCGCACCGGGCGTGGGTGCTGCGTGGACATACGCCGCAAGATCGCGCACCTCGATATGCACCGTCAGCTCCGGATCATGCACGTCTACCTCGCAGTCGGGGTACGCCTCGGACAGCTCGCCGCCGACGAACTGAGCAAGCTCGATGCTCGTCATGGGGAAGCTCTTGTCGCTGCGCTTTGCCTCGCACTTGAAGCTCTTTGCCGCAAGCATATCCTCCCTGAGATAATCAATGGCAAGCTCCGCTATCTTCTTCGCGTCCTTCTCGCAGCCTGATGCACGGTTTACCGACGCAAGGCCGAACACCTTCGTCATCGCCTCAAACGCCGCGTCCATGTCGCTCGTTTCGTCCACGGGCTCAATGTAAACGGTCGATTGCAGGCAGTAGGCTTTGAATTTTCCGATTGCCTCAAGACGGCGCTTAATATTGCTCATGAGCTTCTGCTCGAACGAGCGGCGGTTCAAGCCCTTGAGGACGATCTCGCCCTGCTTGAGAAGAATAATGTCGTTTATCATATGCTATGCTCCTAATTGTTTTTAACAAGTTATTATATCATCATTTGAGTAAAGACGCAATAAGCGTGCCGAAGGCAGAGCCTTGGCACGCACACAAC
>USPI01000109.1 GCA_900556535.1 uncultured Eubacteriales bacterium
CGGCAAGAGCGCGGGCCTGTCCGGCGCTATCGCAGGCGGCGCAGAGACCTTCCTGAGCAAGGGCAAGGCAAAGTCTCTTGACGCAAAGCTCGCAAAGGCGACCAAGTGGTTTGCGATCGCTTTCGTTCTGCTGACCCTCGTGCTGAACCTTATAAAGTGATCCGGTACTGATACGAAAGCTCAGGCACAGTCAATATTGGCTGTGCCTTTTTTGTTGCTGAGAGAGGACGGAAAGATGAACGACAAGGTAGAAATGAAAGGTGTCTTGCGCGGGATAAAAGCCGCGTTCCCGTCAACGCTGCCGATATTCTTCGGGTGGATATTCGTTGCGCTCACATACGGAGTGCTCATGGAGCAGCTCGGCTACAGCCCTCTGTGGACGATGCTGTTTTCGCTCATATGCTTCTGCGGCGGTATGCAGATAGCGGCAGTGCCGATGATGGCTGCCGGATTTGACCCCGTGCAGATGTTCATAATGAGCTACTTCGTGAACTTCCGGCACACATTTTACGGTGTTGCCCTGTTGGAAAAATATAAGGACACAAAGCCGTTCAAGCCGTTTCTTATCTATGCTCTGGCGGACGAACCGTTTTCGCTTGCAGTGTCGGCAAAGCCGCCGGAGGATATGCAGCCGAGGTACTTCTATTTCGGGCTCACATTCCTCACTTACCTGTACTGGGCGGGACTTACCGGACTGGGAAGTCTGCTCGGCGCTGTTATAACATTTGACACGACCGGACTTGACTTTGCGCTAAACGCCCTGTTCATCGTCCTGTTTTTGCAGCAGTGGAAGGATAAGAAGAATCGATCCGCCTGCCTCATCGGCATTGCGGTCACGCTTGCCTCGCTGCTCATTTTCGGCAAAACGGTGTTTCTTATCCCAGCGCTGGGCGCCATGCTGCTGATATTCTGGCTGGGGAGGGATAAACTGTGAAGCTCACCGTTCTGCAAACGATAATCATAATCCTTGCCATAACGCTCGGCACGCAAATATCGCGCTGGCTGCCGTTTATCGCGTTTTCCGGCAAAAAGGAGACCCCGAAATTCGTAAAATACCTCGGCAGGGTGCTGCCGCCGGCACTCATGGGACTTATCTGCGTTTACTGCTTTAAGGGAACGCAGATACTCACTGGCTCGCACGGTCTGCCCGAGCTTATAGCGACGATAGTTGTAATTGCGACCTATCAGTGGAAGGAAAACCTTCTCGTTTCGGTCGGCGGAGGCACGCTCGTGTACATGCTCCTCGTCCAGTTCGTTTTCTGAAAATTTACATTTAAACAGGCTGCCGAAGCTTATTTGGCAGCTTGTTTTATTGCAAACCGGAGCATAAACTGGTATAATGTCAGATACGATTGAACGAAAACTATGATATTTATCCGAAAGGAAATTTAATTATGTGCGGAATAGTTGGTTTCGTTGGAAGCGAGCAGGCAGCACCCATACTGCTGGACGGACTTGAAAGACTTGAATACCGCGGCTATGACTCTGCCGGCATAGCGGTCATCTCCGGAGACGGCAAGCTCCGCGTCGAGAAAACTAAGGGACGCCTCAAGGTCCTGAGCGATATAATAAGAGGCGGCAAGAGCGTCGAGGGCAAGATAGGCATCGGCCACACCCGCTGGGCCACCCACGGCGAGCCCAATGACATTAACGCCCACCCGCATCTGAGCGGCGACGGCAAGATAGCCGTCGTTCATAACGGCATCATCGAAAACTACGTTGAGCTGCGCGATTATCTTATCTCGCAGGGCTATGCGTTTAAATCGGAGACCGACACCGAGGTCGTGACTCAGCTCATAGCCTTTTACTATGCCGAGTCCGGAAACCTCCTCGAAGCGGTTTTCAAGGTGCTGCGCCGCATCGAGGGCGCGTATGCGCTGGGCATCATGTGCGTTGACGAGCCGGAGCATTTCGTCGCCGCGCGCAAGGACGCACCGCTGCTCATAGGCTACGGCGAGGGCTGCAATTTCATCGCAAGCGACGTCACCGCGATAATAAAGCACACCCGCGACGTATCCTACATGGAGGACGGCGAGGTCGCGGTCATATCCGCGGATAAGGTCGAGTTTTATAACTCCATGGAGCAGCCCATCACAAAAGAGCACCACACGATAGACTGGGACGTTTCCGCCGCGGAAAAGGGCGGCTATGCCCACTTCATGCTCAAGGAGATCATGGAGCAGCCCGAGGCCATCAGGAAGACCGCGTTCAGCCGCATTCGTGATAATCGCATCGTGTTTGAGGACCTCAAGTTCGGCGCGGAGCAGATAAAGGACGTCAGCCGCATATTCATAATCGCCTGCGGCTCGTCATATCATGTTGGTGTGATCGGCAAGTATAATCTCGAGCGGCTCATGCGCAAGCCCGTCGAGGTCTGCCTTGCTTCGGAATTCCGTTACAGCGACCCGCTTGTCGATGACAAGACCCTCGTTATAGTCATAAGCCAGTCGGGCGAAACGCTCGACACGATGGCGGCTCTGCGCGAGGCAAAGGCCCGCGGCGGACACATTCTGTCGATAGTAAACGTCGTCGGCAGCTCCATCGCAAGAGAGTCGGACGACGTGCTCTACACATGGGCGGGACCCGAGATAGCCGTTGCCACCACGAAGGCGTACAGCACCCAGCTTATCCTGCTGGATATGCTCGGCCTGTATTTTGCCGACGCTCTGGGCACGGTCGGACAGTCCGAGTATGCCACAATTATTGACGAGATACTGCGTCTGCCCGGAAAAATGGAGCAGATGCTTGAGAATATCGACGATATAAAGCACTTCGCGTCTAAGTATTTTAACCACAACTCCGTGTTCTTCATCGGACGCAATCTTGACTATGCCATGGGGCTTGAGGGCTCGCTGAAGCTCAAGGAAATTTCCTACATCCATTCCGAGGCATACGCGTCGGGCGAACTCAAGCACGGAACTATCTCGCTTATTGAGGACGGCACGCTCGTTATCGCTCTGGGCACCTACGCCCCGCTGTTTGACAAGGCGATGAGCAACGTCGTCGAGGTTCAGGCGCGCGGCGCGGATGTGCTTGCGCTCACGACCGAGGGTCATGTGACCGAGATGAAAAAGACCGTGGAGAACGTCATGTCCGTTCCCGAGACACATAAGATACTTCAGCCTTCTCTGGGCGTTGTGCCGCTCCAGCTTTTTGCGTACTATGTTGCGCTGCTGCGCGGCTGCGATATTGATAAGCCCAGAAATCTTGCAAAGTCGGTGACGGTCGAATAATTGAAAACACTGCTGATGTTTTTTGCGTGCGTGGTCTGTAAGACCACGCACTGCTTATTGCGCCTGCTTGGTTTCGGCGCGACCTCGCTCCCCGGAGCGCTTGCACTGAGGATATGCCCGGACATTTTGCCGCGGGCAGCGAAAAACATCGGGATAATCGCCGTGACGGGTACGAACGGTAAGACTACTTCGTCGCGGATAATTGAAAAGGCGCTCAATAACGCGGGGCACCGCGTCTGCGCAAACCGCTCCGGCGCAAATCTCATGGCGGGGATCACGGCGGAGCTTATAATGAACAGGGATCTGCTCTGGCGGGCGAGATGCGAGTGGGCGGTAGTCGAGTGCGACGAGGCTGCGTGCAGGAGCGTTATCGGCAAGCTGCGCCCGCGGGTGCTGCTGCTGACAAATCTTTTCCGCGATCAGCTCGACCGCTACGGTGAAGTTAAGAGCGCCCGCGACTGCATCGTCGAGGGGCTTAACTCCTCGCCGGAAACGGTTGCCGTTATTAATTCAGATTGCCCCATGGCGGCTTCGGCGGCGCGGCTTATTAAGAACAAGACCGTGCTCTTCGGAGCCGACTGCGGCAAGGGCGGCGCCGTCGGCAGCGGCGAGGACGATGCCTGCCCCGTGTGCGGGAAAAGGCTGCGGTATAGCCTGCTCAGCTACGCGAGCCTCGGTCACTATGAATGCTCCTGCGGCTTTTGCCGGCGCAGCGTCGGGTACGGTATTTCCGAGGTATTCACCGACGGCGGAGTTTTGCTTAAAACTCCCGAGGGCGAGGATATCGTGACACCCGCGCTGCCGGGGCTTCACAATGCCTACAACGCCGCGGGAGCCGTTGCCGCCGCAATGAGCGCGGGGGTCGCAAAAAACGCCGCCGTGAGCGCGGCCGAGGACTTCGACTGCGGCTTCGGGCGCATGGAGAGCTTCCCGATCGGAAGGCGCGGCGCGAGGATGATACTCATAAAAAACGCGGCTGCGGCAGACAGGACGCTCGAGCAGGTCAGAGCCTTTGCAGAGCCCAAATCCGTCGTTCTGGCTATAAACGGACGCGCTGCCGACGGCTGCGATCTGAGCTGGCTCGACGACGCCGATTTCGGCAAGCTGCTTGATATTGCGCAGATCGTCGAGCTTGGAAATGCCGCCGGATGCAGTGACCACCCTGCTGGAGGGGCTGACCGCCCGGCAGGAAGCCGCCGCCGCACAGGCCGCAGACGCGCTGGCTGCGCTGGACAGGCAATTGAGCACGTTACAGACCACGCTGGGTGCAGCAGAGCAGGCAGAGCGCCAGCGGCAGGAGGTTGCCGGAGAGCTGGCCAAGGCCCGAAGCACCGCCCAGCTGGAATCCGCCAAGGCCAGCACCCGGTGCAAAACGCTGGAAGCACTGGATGCGACACTCACGGCCTCTGAAGCAGAGCTTGCCGCTCTGGCCGATGCCGACACCCGCCGGGTGGAGCTGGAGGCCGAAGCGTCCCGCCTTGCCCAGCGGGAAACCGCGCTGAACGAGCTGGCCCGGAGCCTGACAGAGTGCCAGCACCGGAACACCGCCGCACGCACCGCACAGGAGGCCTACCGGCAGGCGGCGGGCAGACAGACCGAGGCCCATTCCACCCGGGACACACTGGAACGGGCTTTTCTGGATGCGCAGGCGGGCCTGCTGGCTCAGACGCTGGAAGAGGGAGCCGCCTGCCCTGTCTGCGGCAGCACCCACCACCCGGCCAAAGCCCACCTGCCCCGCACCGCCCCCACCGAAGTGCAGGTGAACCAAGCCAAGCAGGCCGCCGCACAGGCCGACAGCACCGCACAGGAGGCCAGTGCCGCCGCGCGGGAAGCACTGACGCGGGAGCAGGAGGGCCGCGCCCAGCTGCGGAAGGATGCCGAAGCGCTTCTGCCCGAACGGTTCACTTCGCCCGAGGGGCCGGTGCCTCTGACCATGAGCCTGCTCAAAACTGCGCTGACCGAGGAGAACGATGCTCTGCACACCGCACAGGCTGACCT
>USPI01000110.1 GCA_900556535.1 uncultured Eubacteriales bacterium
GCCTCTGTCCGTCCAAAAGCCGGCATAGACCGTATCCGACGCAGGCACGCTCCCGTCAGGGGTGCCGAAATAGTCGCAATTTTCCTGCGGCAGCGCGGCTCGGACAGCCTCTGCGAGAAGCCGCGTGTTGCCCGTATTGCTGCTGAACACTATCGAATATCTTTCACTCATGTTATTATCTCCATATTAAACGGCAGCAGCCGAAGGAAAGCGCTCCTTCGGCTGCTATTTGTTTGCTGTCTTATTTTTTGCGCTTGCCGAAAACGCCGCTTTTGGGCTCGATGGTCTCGCCGAGGGTCGCCGCGAAGCCGCGCAGCGCCTCCTTCTGAGCCGAGGTCATGCCCTTGGGAACGCTGACTCTCACGGTGACGAACTGGTCGCCGCGTCCGCCGGAGCGCAGGAAGGGGAAGCCTCTGCCCTTGAGGCGGAAGGTCGTGCCGGTCTGTGTGCCCTCGGGTATGTTGAGCTTGACCTTGCCGTCGAGGGTCGGAACCTCGATCTCCGCGCCGAGTGCGGCAGTCGCAAAGGAAATGTCCTGATTGAGCAGCACCGACGCACCCTCGCGCTCGAAGCGCGCGTGCGGCTGGACGAGCACGGTCACGAGCAGGTCGCCCGCGGGGCCGCCGTTAACTCCGGCGTTGCCCTGTCCGCGCAGGGAGATGGTCTGGCCGTCGTCAATGCCGGCGGGAATGCTCACGCTGACCTTGTGCTGACGGCGGATGCTGCCGACGCCGTGGCAGGTGCCGCAGGGGCTGTGGATGATCTTGCCCGTGCCCTTGCACTTGCTGCAGCGGGTGTTCTGCTGCATCATGCCGAACGGCGTGCGCTGGGTCGTCTTGACCTGACCGCTGCCCTTGCAGTCGGGGCAGACCTCGGCGGTCGTGCCCTCCGCGCAGCCGCTGCCCTTGCAGTCGGGGCACTGCTCGATGCGAGCGATGAACACGTCCTTTTTGACGCCCGTCGCAGCCTCCTCAAACTTTATGCTGACGTTCGTGCGGATATTATCGCCCTTGCGCGCGGCATTGGGATTTCTTCCGCCGCCTCCGCCGAAGCCGAATATATCGCCGAATATATCGCCGAAGCCTTCAAAGCCGCCGAAACCGTCAAAACCGCCGAAGCCGCCGAAGCCGCCCTGTCCGTAGCCCTGGCTCGGGTCGAACGCGGCATGGCCGAAGCGGTCGTATTTCGCGCGCTTATCGGCGTCGGAGAGGACCTCATACGCCTCGTTTATCTCCTTGAAGCGGGCCTCACATTCTTTGTCGCCGGGGTGAAGGTCGGGGTGATTTTCTTTGGCAAGCTTTCTGTATGCTTTTTTAAGCTGATCCTCGGTCGCGTCCTTTGCGACGCCGAGAACCCCATAATAATCTCTTTTTTCCGCCCTAGATCTACCTCATCTTATCGCTTCGCTCTTCAAACGGCATGATTTACACAGAAACATCGTTTGATTTAAGCTCTTTCTTAACGCTCAAATATGGGCGCACCGAAAGTGCGCCCATATAAAAGCACTGTAGGATTTACTTCTTGTCGTCGTCATCGACAACGGTGTAATCCGCGTCGTAGTACTCCTGACCGTTGGCGTCGGTGCCGCCTGCCTGCTGCTGGCTGGGGTCGAAGCCCTGTGCGCCCTGGGCTGCCTGAGCTGCCTCGTAGAGCTTGCCGAATACGTCGGTCAGCTCCTTGGTGGCGTTCTTGATGGCCTCGGTGTCGGTGCCGGTGAGTGCGGTCTTGAGAGCCTGAAGCTTGGTCTCGATCTCGCTCTTGACCTCTGCCGGGACCTTGTCGCCCATCTCCTCGAGGGTCTTTTCGGTCTGGTAGACGATCTGATCGCCCTGGTTGCGGGTGTCGATCTCGTCCTTGCGCTTTGCGTCCTCGGCAGCGAACATCTCGGCGTCCTTAACGGCCTTGTCGATGTCCTCCTTGGACATATTGGTCGAGGAGGTGATGGTGATGTGCTGCTCCTTGCCGGTGCCGAGGTCCTTTGCGGAGACGTTTACGATGCCGTTCGCGTCGATATCGAAGGTGACCTCGATCTGAGGTACGCCGCGGCGTGCCGGAGCGATGCCGTCAAGGTTGAAGCGGCCGAGGCTCTTGTTGTCGTTTGCCATCTCGCGCTCGCCCTGGAGGACATTGATTTCAACCGCGGTCTGGTTATCGGCTGCGGTGGAGAAGATCTGGCTCTTCTTGGTAGGAATGGTGGTGTTGCGCTCTATGAGGCGAGTGCATACGCCGCCGAGGGTCTCAAGACCCAGAGACAGCGGGGTAACATCCAGAAGCAGAACGCCCTTGACGTCGCCTGTGAGAACGCCGCCCTGAATTGCAGCGCCGATAGCAACGCACTCGTCGGGGTTGATGCCCTTGAAGCCGTCCTTGCCGGTGAGCTGCTTTACCATCTCCTGAACTGCGGGGATACGGCTGGAGCCGCCGACCATCAGGACCTTGGAGATGTCGGATGCGTTAAGTCCGGAGTCGGACAGAGCCTGCTTTACGGGGCCCATGGTCTTCTCGACGAGGTGGTGGGTCAGCTCGTTGAACTTTGCGCGGGTGAGGGTCACGTCGAGGTGCTTGGGGCCGGTGGCGTCGGCGGTGATGTAGGGGAGGTTGATGTTCGAGGTGGTCACGCCGGACAGCTCGATCTTTGCCTTCTCTGCCGCCTCGCGCAGACGCTGCATTGCGACCTTATCTGCCGACAGGTCGATGCCCTCTGCCTTCTTGAACTCGTCAACGAGGTACTTGGTGATGCAGGCGTCGAAGTCGTCGCCGCCGAGGCGGTTGTTGCCGGCGGTAGCCAGAACCTCGATGACGCCGTCGCCGATCTCGAGGACGGAGACATCGAAGGTGCCGCCGCCGAGGTCGTAGACCATGATCTTCTGATCGCTTTCCTTATCAAGACCGTATGCAAGAGCTGCTGCGGTCGGCTCGTTGATGATACGCTTTACGTCCAGACCTGCGATGCGGCCTGCGTCCTTGGTCGCCTGACGCTGAGCGTCGGTGAAGTATGCGGGGACGGTGATGACCGCCTCGGTGACGGTCTGACCGAGGTAGCTCTCTGCGTCTGCCTTCAGCTTCTGAAGGATCATTGCGGAGATCTCCTGCGGAGTGTATGACTTATTATCAATGTTTACCTTGTAAGAGCTGCCCATCTCGCGCTTAATGGAGGAGATGGTTCTGTCGGGGTTCGTGATAGCCTGACGCTTTGCGACCTGACCGACCATTCTCTCGCCGGTCTTTGCGAATGCGACAACGGACGGAGTGGTGCGAGCACCCTCTGCGTTTGCGATAACGACAGCCTCGCCGCCTTCCATAACGGCAACACAGCTGTTAGTAGTACCGAGGTCAATACCTATAATTTTTCCCATGATCTGTTCCTCCTATTTGAAAGTCAATAATATACTAAGCTTAAAATTTATAATCAGTTTGCTACTTTTACCATAGCAAAACGGATCACCTTATCGTTGAGCATGAAGCCCTTCTGGAACACCTCGACGACTTCGTTTTCGCCGAAAGCTTCGTCCTCGACGTGCATGACTGCGTTATGCACATTGGGGTCAAATTTCTGTCCGAGCGCTTCTATCTCGGTTATGCCGAGCTTCTGCATCGTCGTACAGAACTGCGTCATTATCATTTCGACGCCGCGGCGGTACGCCTCGTCCTCCGTGGGCGTTGCGAGCGCGCGCTCGAGGTTATCGTAAACGGGCAGGAACTTCAGCAGCGTGTCCGCCTTTATGTCGGCATAAAGGGTATCGCGCTCGCGCTGGCTGCGCTTGCGGAAGTTGTCATACTCGGCGCAGAGCCTGAGGTACTTTTCCTTTTCCGCCTGAATGAGCTTCTCGGCGGTTTCCTTCAGCTCGGCCTCTCTGTCCTTCTTGGACTCCTTCTTCTGCTTTTTCTCTTTTTTGTCTTCTTTTTTATTTTCCTTTGCCTCGGCGGCCTCTTCAGGCTCTGCCGCGGGAGCCTCAAGCTCCTCCTCGGGCTCGATAACGACCTGCTTGGGGTCTATTATTTCCTCCTCGGGCTTTTCCTTTTTACTGCTCATCTATGATGTCATCTCCCTTGATTATCAATTTGTTGTGCATACCCGACGGGGGCGCGGAGCCGCCGCCGAGCCGCCTTGAAAGTCCCGCCGCAAGAAAGCTGAGCTTTGCGGCGACTGCGGAATAATCCATTCGCGTTGGGCCTACGACTCCGATGAGCCCTTTGGTATTATCGCCCATATCGTAGCTTGCTATAACGACACTTGAATCCTTGAGCTCCTCGGCCACGTTTTCCGGACCTATGAGCACCCTCACCTCGGAGCTGTCGTCAAACAGTCCGTTTTCAGCGTCCGCGATGACGTGACCGCCGTCGGCAAGGTAATTCATCAGCTTATGCGCCTTGTCGGGGTCTCTGAACTCCGGCTGGCTCAAGAGCCTGTTTTCACCTGTGACGAACGCCTCGACGCCCTGCCGGCTTTCGAGCGTTTCGATCGCAAACGATGCGATGACCGCCGTCAGGCCCATCATGTCTCCCGCGGCCCGCTCTGTCGAGTTTATGAGCACGGGAGTTATCTTCTCTCCGGAGATGCCGGTGAAGTTTGCGTTAAACAGCGTCGAGAGCTTTTGTATCATCTGCTGATCCACCGAAATGGGCAGATGCACGAGCTTATTGCGCACGCTGTCGTTTGAAAGCATCGCAACGATGATGAACGTGTTCGCGTCAATATAAATGAGGTCAAAGCGCTTTATCGTCGCCGGCGCATACGCGGTAAGCGCAAGGGCGGGATAATCGGTGAGCTGCGAGGCGAGCTTTCCGACGTCACGAAGCTGATCGTCGAGCTGACTTAATCTCTCGTTGAGGCGGCGGTTTATATCCTCCGTTTCTTCAAGCGAAAGCTTCTGCTTCTGCATGAGCTCGTTGACGTACATTCTGTACCCCGCGGGAGTCGGTATGCGTCCCGCCGAGGTGTGCGGCTGCTCGAGATATCCCATCCCGGTCAGCTCCGCAAGCTCGTTTCTGATAGTCGCGGGGCTGCATCCCAGCTCCGCCGTGCGCGAGATCGCCTTGCTGCCGACGGGCTCCGCGGTCCTGATGTACTCTTCGACCAGTGCGCCGAGTATTCTCTTTTTTCTTTCGCTCATACTCATGTTGCATTCAGCCTCATTTAGCACTCAAGCCCACATTTTGCTGGCACTCTAACCTTACGAGTGCTAATATAGCACCGTTTTCACATCTTGTCAAGGCTTTTCTCAAAAA
>USPI01000111.1 GCA_900556535.1 uncultured Eubacteriales bacterium
CCCATATGGGCGAAAAAGGCAAGCCGCAGGGGGCTTGCCTTAAAAATTTTACTTTTTGTGAAAGAGCTTCTTCGCCTGATACTTGGGCTCGTATGTGATATTCACGCCGATCTTGGAGAAAAGATTCTCGTCCACGCGGGAGAGTATCACCGACGAGTGCGCCTCGCAGCCGCGCAGCTTCTCAAGCTGCTCCACGGCGAGCTCCGCGAGGGGGTTGGTGACCGCGCAGATGGCGAGCGCTATGAGAAGCTCGTCCGTGTGCAGGCGCGGGTTGTGGTTGCCCAGATGCTCTATCTTCAGGTGCTGAATGGGCGCGATGACGCTTGGCGCGATGAGAAGCAGCTCCTTGTTTATGCCCGCGAGCTTCTTGAGCGCGTTCATGAGGCAGGCCGACGACGCTCCGAGCAGGGAGCTGGTCTTGCCGGTCACGATGGTGCCGTCGGGAAGCTCGATGCTGACGGCGGGGGCGCCTGTCTCCGCGGCTCTTGCGATGGCGGCGGCAACGACGGGACGGTCGGCGGAGGAAATGCCCAGCGAGTTCATGATGAGCTCGATCTTGCGCACCTCCTCGGGCGAGCCGAGACCCTGACGCTGCGCCGTCAGTGCCGCGTAGTAGCGGCGGATTATCTCCTGCTTCGACGCCTTGCGGCAGACCTCGTCGTCAATGATGCAGTTGCCTGCCATGTTGACGCCCATGTCGGTGGGGCTTTTGTAGGTGCTCTCGCCGAAAATGCGCGTGAGTATCGCGTTGAGAACGGGGAAAATCTCAACGTCGCGGTTGTAGTTGACGGTCGTTACGCCGTACGCCTCGAGGTGGAAGGGGTCTATCATGTTAATGTCGTCAAGATCCGCCGTCGCCGCCTCGTATGCGAGGTTAATGGGGTGCTTGAGCGGGATGTTCCAAATGGGGAAGGTCTCAAACTTCGCGTAGCCCGCGCTGATGCCGCGCCTGTGCTCATGGTAAAGCTGGCTCAGGCAGACCGCCATCTTGCCGCTGCCCGGTCCGGGCGCGGTGACGACGACGAGGCTGCGCTCCGTTTCGACGTAGTCGTTTTTGCCGAAGCCCTCGTCGGAGACGATGAGCTCGACGTTGGAGGGGTAATCGGGGATCATATAGTGGCGATAGACCTTGATGCCGAGGGTCTCGAGCCGCTTCTGGAAAAGCTCCGCCGCAGGCTGGCTGCGGTAGTGGGTGATGACGACGCTGCCGACGAAAAGTCCGATGCCGCGGAAGGCGTCGATAAGGCGCAGGGTGTCCTCGTCATAGGTGATGCCGAGGTCGCCGCGGCGCTTGTTGCGCTCGATATCGTCCGCGGAGATGACGAGGACTATCTCCGCCTCGTCCTTCATCTGCATGAGCATCTTCACCTTGCTGTCCGGCTCAAAGCCCGGCAGCACGCGCGCTGCATGGAAATCGTCAAAGAGCTTGCCGCCGAATTCGAGGTAGAGCTTACCGCCGAAGCGCGCTATCCTCTCGCGTATCTTGCGCGACTGCTCGCGCATATATTTGTCGTTGTCAAAGCCTATCGCATTCATTATTCTTCTCCGTTCTTCTTCCGCCGTTTTTATCTGAATCACAAACAGAAATTATATACCGTGCGGCGGGATTTTGTCAAATGCTTTGGCGGGAAATTCAGCTTATTATCGGCTGAAGCTGCACGCCCGCGAGCGCCGACTCGAGCGCCGCGCCGATGAGCGTGAAGTCCGACGCGAGCGAGCGCGGCTTTTTGAGCGGGTCGTCCTGAGAAAAGGGGACAAAGTACACGTTCTTGCGGTTTAAAAGCTCGGCGATGCTGCGTGCAGAGCCCGAAAGACCGTCGTTTGTCGAAAACGCGATGACGAGCGGCCTGCCGTTTCGAAGATGCGCCTTTGCCGCCATCGTGACGCAGGTGTCGGTGATGCCGAGGCTCAGCTTTGCAAGCGTGTTTCCGGTGCAGGGCGCTATGATGAGCGCCTCCATGGGCTTTGCGGGGCCCAAGGGCTCGGCTTGAGGTATCGTTGTCACGACCTCGGCGCCGCAGATGCTCTCAAGCCGCCTTTTGTGCTCGGCTGCCGTTCCGAAGCGCGAATCCGTCGCGGCGGCGTTTTCGCTCATTATGGGCACGAGCTCGTATCTGTCCGCAAGCGCGTGAAGCTGCGAAAACAGCCTTTCGTATGTGCAGTATGAGCCGCAAAGGGCTATGCCCACTCTCGGCTTAGTCATTTTCTCCACTCTCCTTTAAAATTTCCGTGACCGCGCAGAAAACGGCTCTCGCGGCAGAGCGCGGCGCGTATTTTCCCGGCAGAGCGGGCAGCGCCGTGTATTTAAGCCCCGCGGAGACCGCCTCGTGCGCGTCTATCCCGCCCGGCGCGGAGGCAAGCTCGAATATGCGGCAGCCCTCTCGGAACGCGCACAGCTCGGATATTACGGGGGCGGGCGCGGTGTTGATCACGGCGTCGAAGCCTTGCAGCAGCTGACTGCCGCAGTTCGGTGCGAGCGAGGGATAGCCGAGCGCCTGAGCCATCGCGCGCGAGTCGGCATGGGACGACATGAGGCAGACCGAAGCGCCCAGCGCCGCGAGCTTCTGCATAAGAAGCTTGCCGATGCGCCCCCAGCCGATGACGAGGACTCTCTCGTCGCAAAGCGCCGCGTCCGATGCGTCCATGAGCCTGCATACGGCGCCCTCTGCCGTAACAGCGGCGTTTTTCGCGGTAAATTCGGGCATGAGCATATAGTCGCGCACGCGCTGCCCTCGCTCGTGAGCGGCGCGGGTGATCCTTTCGTCGAGCCTTCCGCCTATAACCAGCGCTCCCTCACCGGCGGCGTCGAGAATTGCCGCCGTGGGGCAGGGCGAGACGCCGAGCGGTGCGTTTAAAAGCTCGCCCTGTGTATCCCGACAGGCGGGCACGGGCAGGATGACGACCTGCGCCCTCTCGGGTGCGTTTACAAGCCTGCACTCGGGCGGCAGCGCGGCATTTTCAAGGCACAGCGCCGCGACCTCGTGCCCCGCCTCACACAGCGCACGGCACAGGTGAGCGCTGCGCTCATCGCCGCCGCAGACAAGAATTTTCATCACATCACCTCCTCAGCCATTGTATTCCGTTGCAAATTGTCCCGTGAGATGATAAAATAAATAGATTTTAACAAGGAGGTGCGGCATGAGCAGAGCCGATGAGATTTTTATAGCAAACTGTAAGGACATCCTCGAAAACGGCGTGTGGGACACGGAGCTTGATGTGCGCCCGCGCTGGGACGACGGCACGCCCGCGCACACGGTGAAAAAATTCGGCATAGTCAACCGCTATGACCTTTCCGAGGAGTTTCCCATCCTGACCCTGCGCAGGACGTTCTGGAAGTCCGCGGTGGATGAGCTTTTGTGGATATGGCAGGCAAAGAGCAATAACGTAAACGAGCTCAGAACGCGCGTCTGGGACGCCTGGGCGGACGAAACCGGCTCCATCGGCAAGGCCTACGGCTATCAGCTCGGCGTTAAGCACCACTATCCCGAGGGCGACATGGATCAGGTGGACAGAGTCCTTTGGGACCTAAAGCACAACCCTGCCTCGCGCAGGATAATGACGAACATTTATAATCACGCCGACCTTAGCGAGATGGCGCTCTACCCCTGCGCGTATTCCGTGACCTTCAACGTCTCGGGCGATACCCTCAACGCGATACTTAACCAGCGCTCACAGGATATGCTCACGGCGAACAACTGGAATGTCGTGCAGTACGCCGTGCTCACGCATATGTTCGCGCAGGCGGCGGGGCTCAAGGCGGGCGAGCTTATCCACGTCATTGCCGACGCGCACATTTACGACCGACACATCCCCGCTATCGAGGAGATAATAAAAAACGAGCCCAAGAAGGCTCCGAAATTCATCATTGACCCCGCGGTGGACGATTTTTATAAGTTCACCCGCGACAGCTTCAGGGTCGAGGGCTACGAATATTCCGAGCTCAAGACCAAGATCCCCGTAGCAGTCTGAAAGGAGAAGGCATGGACGCGATAGTTGCCGTATATTCGGATTGGGGCATTGGCGCGGACGGCACACAGCCGATCGTGCTCAGGGCCGACCGACAGCGCTTTGTCGAGCTCACCCGCGGACGCACCGTCATAGTCGGCAGACGCACCCTCGCCGATTTCCCCGGCGGCAGACCGCTCAAGGGCAGGCGCAATATAATCATAACGCGGCAGGATATTGCCGTTGCGGGCGCCGAGGTCGCGCACGGCGTGCAGGAGGCTGCGCAGCTTTGCGGCGGCGATGCGATCATCCTCGGCGGCCAGAGCGTTTTCCGCGAGTTCATGCCGCTCACGGACCGCGTTTTCGTGACCAAAATAATGTGCTGCCCGCAGTCGGACAGCTATTTTGAAAACCTCGACGAGAGCCCCGAGTGGCGCGTTGCAGACCAAGGCGAAGCTCTGCGCGAGGGTGATATTGAGTACAGGTTCATGTGCTATGAAAGGATAAGACCATGAAAAGAAGAATAAGCGCGCTGCTTCTTGCCATAATGCTGCTCTCGATTCTGTCTGCCTGCTCGACGGATAGGCCGCAGAGCACCCCGGAGCCCACTGCCAAGGTCGTGGCGTCGGGAGACTGCTTCGAGGTCACGGGCACGAGAAACGACGGCGTGACGAGGTATGCCTACACCGTGAGGGATAAGTCCGGAAACGAGCTTGAGAGCGCAGTCTGCTCCGAGCAGCCGCGTGTTGCAGTCATAAACAAGGACCTCCTCGGAATCCGCTTTTACGTTGACGGCAAGACCTTCTGCCGCTATTACGACGTGAAAAACGGCAGGGTCTCCGAGTCGTTTTTTGACCCCTTTTGGGATGACGGCAGACTCGTCGCGTATAACGATTTTTCGCGCAGCCACAGCATCGTCGTGCGCGAGATATTCGATCCCGACGGCTACCGCGCCGAGCAGAAGCTCGACCTGACAGCGCTGACGATAACGATAACCGCCTGCGAGCAGGATGAGGAAAGCGGCGAGCTGACGGTGAAATACATCTACGGCGATCTTGAAACGGAGGGCAGCGTGGTGCTGCCGACAAGACCCGAGAAATAAAGATAAGGACCTTCGTGAAGTGTCACGGAGGTTCTTTTGTTAAGTCTTGCGCGAAATTAACGGCGGGTTCATCATATCGCCGCGCAGCGCCGTTTTATTAAATTAAATTTAAA
>USPI01000112.1 GCA_900556535.1 uncultured Eubacteriales bacterium
CTACACATATAATACATCGGCAGCTGCACGGCCGTCAAGTATTTTTACTGCACAAAATATGGATAGCTGTTTTGTGGAACTTGACAAACAACGAAAAAATGGCATAATAAGCATAGGTTCGGACACAGTTTATTTAGGCCGAGAAAAGGAAGATGCTAATGGAAACCGGATGGATGGGCCGTTATCGGCCGCTGGTGGCAGAGCTCGTTCGCCACTCGAATATTACGCAAAGATTGTCTGCAACACGTTTTCCCGTGGCAGATGATATCTGCCTGAATTCTCAGGAGTGGCAGGTGTTTGAATATATTCTGGAGCACTCGGATGACGATGCTTATATGAATATGAACATGATATCCGAGCGGCTGGGCATTGCTCAAAGCACCTTCTCAAAAATCGTTAAGGCGCTGTGTGCGTATGGGCTGGTGAACAAGTATCAGACCACACGCAACCGAAAGAACATTCTGCTGAGGCCCTCGGAGAAGGGGCTGGAAGTATACCGAAATAACTCCGCCAGCTTGAATTGGAACACTTTCGAGGCATTTTTCGACGAGCTGGAGTCTTTCAGCGACGAACAGATATCTGCCTTGGCCAGCGCGCTCCGGCAGTTAAACAGCCGGCTCAGCAGGTCAAGAGAGCCGGAGGCCGAGCTGGAGCTGAAGCTCTGACCGAGTCAGGCAAAACAGAAACGGAGCTTATGTCCGGATATGACTCGTGACAAGATCCGTTCCTGCATTTTAAAGGGAGATGTGCCGTGAACAGAAGAAAATACACTCTGCTGCAAGCACTCTACTGGTGCAGTGTAGCCTCCCTGTTCTGCTTTGCCGTCAGTTTTATGCGGGCGCTGGGCTTTTCCAACGCGCAGGTCGGACTGGTCGCGGCGCTTGGAAATCTGCTGGGCTTTTCGGGCTCTATCCTGCTCGGTGCAGAAATAGACCGCGGACGCTTGCGTCTGTTTTCAGCAGCGTCGGCAGCACTCGGCTTACTGATCGCCGCAGCCTGTTCCCTTGTGCTTCACTCCGGCAGGGATCTGTTTACGGGGTTCTTCCTGATCATTTGTTTTGCGTGCAGCCTGTCGTTAAACCCGTTATATATTAAGATCGCCGGGCTGATACAAAAGGCTGATCCCGACCTTAGCTTCGGTCTTTCCAGAGGCGTCGGCTCTTTGGCTTTCGCACTGACGGCATTGGCGATGGGTGCGTTGGTGCAGATGCTCTCAACGTCAATTATCCCTATTGCCATTGTCTGCACTGCGGTAATACAGCTGCCCGTTCTCCTGTCCCTGCATCGGGTCTGCGCCCATGTTGACTTGGGCGAAAAAAAGGAAGAGGGCAAGGCTTCCCTGCTCTCCTTCATGCGCGCCATGCCGCGCTTTTGTCTTTTGCTGTTAGGTATTGCGGTCATTTTTGCGGCAAATAACACGGTAAACAATTTCTTGATCAACGTGGTGCAAAATCTGCGAGGTAATTATGCAGATCTCGGACGACTCAGCTTCTTCTCGGCCGTCATTGAGTTTCCCGCCATGCTGGCCTACAGTCGGGTAAGCACAAAAATGCGCAAGCGCTGTTTAAGGCTGAGCCTGCTGTTCTTTCCGATCAAGCTATTGGCTATCAGCTTGGCAGGCAGTGTGCCCGCGCTGTTTGCGGCATACCTTTTCCACGGTCTTTCGTTTGGCCTGTATACCCCTGCGATAGTGGACTATGTCGAACGCACCGTGCCGGCTGCGGATTCGGCTAAAGGGCAAACCATGACTGCCGCGGCGGCTTCTTTGGGCACCATAGCGGCAACCCTTGCCGGCGGCATAATGCTGGATCGGCTTTCCGTGCAGAGCGTGCTGCTCATTTTGACTTTGACCGCCGCTTTCGGAGCCGTCTTGGGGCTGTCAGCCACCCGAAACCGAGAGCAAAGCTAACGGCGGCCACAGCTGCGCGCCTTGCCTTCGTCTCGGGAGACGTTGAGCATCCGGATATCCGCCGCGAGGCGCAGCGCGGCAAGCCATATATCGACGGCGTCGCGGCGAAATAAAACAAACGCAAAAACCGGAGTGCAGAATCTTGTCTGCACTCCGGTTTTTTATTATATCACCTCAAAAGCAGCAGCCCGCCGAGGAGCATTTTCAGTCCCATCGCCGTTACGAGCACCGCGCCGAGCTTGCGCAGATACTTCGTCCACGCCCGCGGCATCAGTGCTCCGAGCATTGCGAATGCCAGCAGCAGCGGCACCGTTCCGAGAGCAAATGCCAGCATCACCGCAGCGCCCGAGCCTGCGCTCCCGCTCGACATGGCGCACAGCCACGCGGCATACATCGCGCCGCAGGGCATGAGCCCCGTCAGGAGTCCGACGATGAGCGGCGCCTGTCTGCGCAGCTTTTCGGGCAGACGGCAGGAAGCCGCGGTCTCGTCGGGGAAAGACGGCAGCGCCGGCAGCAGCCCCCACATATTCAGTCCGAGCAGCGCCACGGCAAGGCCGAGCATGGTAAACAGCATCGACTTCATGCTGAGCGTATAGGTCAAAACGGTTCCGAGCGCACCGAAAGCAGCGCCCAGCGCCGTGTAGGAGAGCATACGCCCCGCGTTATATGCCAAGTCCGCGCCCAGTCTCGCCCGCGTGTCCGCGCGATCACAGACCGAGAGCAATATCCCGCCGCACATACCGAGGCAGTGCGGGCTCGTGCTCAACCCGACGAGAAGCATAGCCGCAAATGAAGCGCCGCTTATCTCCGGCGACGCCCCGCCCCAAAGCCGCAGCAGCCACACGAGCAGCAGCGTCAGCACCGCACAGCCGAGGTCAAGCAGTCTCTCGCCGAGGCTGCGCTCGCCCGTGTCGTAGCCGAGCGCCTTGATGCGCCTGTCAAGCTCCTGCGGCGTGACGATGCCGGGATCATAGCTGACGCTCGCCAAGGCCTTGCGATAGCTGACCTTTGCCTTTATAACGCCGTTTGTGCGCAAAAGCTCGCCCGTGACCTCGTCCGTACAGGTTCGGCATATCATGCCGCGTATTTTGATATCAAGGTTTTCCGTTTTCATGGTCGGCCTCCGTCTTATTCAGGCGCAGCGAGTGCAGCAGGATCCCGTTTGAGGAGAGCGTCATGGCAGCGGCGGCGATGGAGGGATTAACGATGCCGCAGGCGGCGACGGGGATGCATATGAGATTATACGCCAGCGCCCACGCCAAATTCTGCCGCACCGTTTTCCGCGCGGCACGAGCCAGACGCAGGGTCTGCGGCACGCGTCCTATCCGTCCGCCCGGCAGTACCACGTCCGCGCACTCGATGGCAACATCCGTGCCCGTTCCCATCGCAACGGCAAGCTCCGCCAGCGCCATTGCGGGCGCGTCGTTTATCCCGTCGCCCACCATGGCAACGCGCCGCCCCGCGCTCTTGAGCTTTTCTATCAGCCGAGCCTTTTCCTCGGGCTTTACCTCGTACATTATCCTGTCTATACCGCATTCGCCCGCGATGCGCCGCGCAGTTTCCTCCTTGTCGCCGGAGATCATCCAAACCTCCAGCCCCAGCTCCCTGCACGCGCGCACCGCGCTTTTCGCGTCCTCGCGCAGCGGATCGCGCACGCCGGGCTCCACGCGCCCCTGAGTGAGGGTGCCGGTCTTGTCAAACACGACCGTATCCACGCCCCACGCCTTTTCTATCGCCGAGGCGCCCTTGAACAAAATGCCCAGCTCCGCGCCGCGTCCGGACGCGGTCATGAGCGCCGCGGGAGTAGCAAGCCCGAGCGCACAGGGACAGGCGATGACGAGCACGCCGCACACGGTCGAGACCGCCTTGCCCCAATCATGGGGCGCGAACACGAAAAAACACAGCACGAACACCAATGCCGCCAGGCCGATGACGGACGGAACGAACACGGAAGCTATTTTATCGGCAAAGCGCTGCACCGGAGCCTTCTCGCTCTGTGCGCGGCGCACGAAGTCGGACATCTGCCGAAGGGTCGAGCTTTCGCCCACGGCGGTTGCGGTATATACCGCCCTGCCCTCGCGGTTGAGCGTTCCTCCGGTCACGCAGTCGCCTGCGCACTTTGAAACGGGCTCGCTCTCGCCGGTCAGAAGCGATTCGTCCACAAGGCAGCCGCCCTCGATTATCACGCCGTCGGCGGGTACGCGCTCGCCCGGGCGCAGCACGACGGTGTCGCCGGAAACGATCTCCTGAGCGTCTATCTCCCGCTCCGTACCGTCGCGCAGGACGATCGCCGTCTTGGGCTGCAAGCGCATTAAGCTGCGCACGGCCTCACCGCTCTGATAGATCGCGACCGATTCGAGATAGCGCCCGAACAGCAAAAGCGAAATGAGAACGCCGTCGCACAGATAATAGAGCTTTATATCCTCCGTCACGGTGAACACGACGACCGTACTGTAAGCATAAATTGCCGTCGTAGACAGCGCCACGAGCAGATCCATGCCCATCGTCAGGCTTCTCAGCCCCCGCAGGGCATTGCGCACGAAATACAGCCCCGGGTAAAGCTGCAGCGCCGTCGCAAACACGAGCTGCACCATCGGCGGCAGGTTCCAAAGCAGCGGCATACTCAGCGCGGTCGAGGCAATGAGCAGTCGAAGCAGCCTGAAGCGCTGCTTGAGCTCCTGCGCCTCGTCTCCGAACACCTCGCAGCCGCAGCCGAGCACAGCGCTCTGTTTATCCATGCTTGGCTTCCTTTTTAAGGCGTGCCCAGTGCTTAAAGCCGATGACCGCGCAGGGGATGCAGCACGGCAGCATATGCAGCAGCAGCGCCCAGCTTATCCAGTCAACGCCCTGATAGAAATTGCCCTGATAGGTAACGCCCTTCATCAGCTCGAAATACGAGAAGTTCCAAACGCCCCACAGCCCCGTTGCCGAGCCGAAGAGGTGAAGCGCGAGGAACGAGCCCGGAGTGAAAATGCCGCCGATAGCTCCCACGAGCGTTGCGGACATACGGCGCGACTTTGCGAGGAAAATGGTGACCACGGGGAAGATATACACGGTCAGGTTCAGCGCCCAGATCGCGATGGGAATGTGATAGCCCCAGTTGAGGGCTTGGCGAATGTGGTCTCCGTCGTGCACCAGCACGGCAATGACCATGACTATACCGCACACGAACATGGTGTGCGCGGTCTTTTCGTCCAGCTTTTTGTCGAGCATTGCGGCAGTCTGTTTGTCGGACATGATATTGCCT
>USPI01000113.1 GCA_900556535.1 uncultured Eubacteriales bacterium
TTTTTATGCATTATACACCCTTTTGGCTCTTGTAGCAAGTGTTTAGTTATGATATACTACAAAATTATAAGTGTATAAGAACAACAGGAGGTGGCTGCCGTGCCGAGTGTACTCAATCTGAAGAAGTCAAACTGCAAAAACTGCCACAGGTGCATTAGAAAATGCCCTGTTAAGTCCATAAGATTCACGGGACACCAAGCCCGTATCATAAGCGATGAATGTGTGCTGTGCGGTCAATGCTTCGTTGTCTGCCCGCAGGACGCCAAGGAGATCGTTGACGACCGCGAGAGAGTCAAGGTCCTGCTTGACAGCCCCGCTACCGTTATAGCAAGCGTTGACCCGTCGTTTTATGCCTGCTGGGACAAGTGCGGTATAAACTCCGTCAGGAAGGCTCTCGTGCAGCTCGGCTTTTCCGACGCCGAGGAGACGGCTATCGGCGCAACGATAGTCAAGCGCGAGTACGAGCGGCTTCTGCGCGAGCAGCAGCAGGATATTATAATAACCTCTGCCTGCGCCTCGCTCAACCTGCTTGTCGAAAAGCACTTCCCCGATCTGCGCAAATATCTTGCTCCTGTGGTCTCCCCCATGATCGCGCACGCAATCGACATTAAGCGCCGCATTCCCGACGCGAAGGTCGTTTTCATAGGTCCCTGCGTTGCGAAGAAAGATGAATACGAGGGCACAGCCGTTGACGTTGTGCTCACGTTTGAGGAGTTTGACCAGATGCGTCTTGCCGCGGGCATCGAAATCGAGCCCGAGTTCGGCGAGAGCTTCCCCGGCAGAGCGCGCAGCTTCCCCGTGACCGGCGGCATACTCAAGTCCATGGACATTCCCGACACCGGCTACCAGTGTCTTGCGACAAACGGCCCCAAAAACTGCATGAACGCCCTCAACGACATATCAAGCGGCAATATCCACAAGTGCTTTATCGAGCTTGCCATGTGCGACGGCAGCTGCATCGACGGCCCCATCATGGAAAAGTACATTAACTCCCCCATCCGGCACATTTGCTCCGTTCTTCAGAACACCGGCACCGTTGACTTTGACGTGCCGCAGCCCGAGCCGGAGGTCGTTGCCGCGCAGTACATCGGCTCGCCGCTTAAAAAGCCCGTTCCGAGCGAGGAGGAGATACGCGCGATACTCTCAAAGCTCGGCAAGACCTCAAAGGGCGATGAGCTCAACTGCGGCTCGTGCGGATACAACACCTGCCGCGACAAGGCTATTGCGATCTACCGCGGCACGGCCGACTACGGAATGTGCCTGCCCTTCATTATGGACAAGGCCGAGCGATTCAGCAACAAGATCCTTAACAATATGCCCAGCGGCGTCGTCGTCGTTAACGAGGATCTTGAGGTGCAGCAGCTTAACCGCACCGCGATGCGGCTTCTTAACATCAGCCACGAGTCCGACATTCTCGGCGACAGCGTCGTGAGAGTGCTTGACACGGCACCGTTTTTCACCTGTCTGGAAAACGGAAAGAGCGTCAAAAAGCTGCGCGGCTACTTTGCCGATTACGAAAAATACTTTGAGCAGACCATCGTGTATGACCGCTCGTCAAAGATACTAATAGACATTTTCTCCGACGTCACCGAGGAGGAGGAAGAGGCCATGCGCCGCAAGGCTATCAGCCAGCAGACGGCCGAGGTCACGAACAACGTCATCGAAAACCAGATGCGCATCGTTCAGGAGATCGCCTCCCTGCTCGGAGAGACGACCGCCGAGACAAAGATCGCGCTTACAAGACTGAAGGAGTCGTTGAGCCTTGAAGAAGAATAATCTTTGCAGCGAAATATCGTACATGAGCCTGAATCACTTCGGCGAGCAGCTCTGCGGCGACCACGTTGAGGTCGTTGAGAGCAAGGATTCGACCATCGTCGTGCTTGCCGACGGGCTCGGAAGCGGTGTTAAGGCGAGCATACTCTCAACGCTCACCTCGACGATAATTTCTACCATGCTCGCGGCAGGACTTGATATCCGCGACGCTGTCGAAACCATCGCAGACACGCTGCCCATTTGCTCCGAGCGTAAGACCGCGTTTTCGACCTTCACGATAATAAGGCTTGTAAACGATTCGCACGCCGACATTATCCAATACGAAAACCCCAACGTCATTTTGATCCGCAACGGGAAATACTTTGATTTCCCGCTCTCGACCATGACCATCGGCGAAAAAACCATCTACCGCTCAAGCATAGAGCTTACCGACGGCGACCTGTTCATCGCGCTCAGCGACGGTATGCTTTACGCGAGCGATAACGGAGTTTTAAACAGCTCTTGGGACCGCGACGCGATAATCTCGCTTCTTGAGCCGCTGAGCGATTCGGGCCTCACGGCAAATGTGCTTGCGAACATTCTCATGGAGGAAACAAACAAGCGCTACGGCGGCAAGCCCTTTGACGACGCTACCGCGTGCATTGTCAAGATACGCCAGCGCCAGACCGTTAACATTGCCGTCGGACCTCCCGAAAATAAGAGCGACAATCACCGCATGATGGCGCTTTTCTTTGCAAAGGAGGGCAAGCACATCGTCTGCGGCGGCACGACCTCGAAGATAGCCGCCGAATATCTGCATGCGCAGATCCGCACGGATTTTGACGCACCCGATTCGGATATCCCGCCCATTTCGCACATTCAGGGCGTGGATCTCGTTACGGAAGGCATCATAACCGTTGACAGGATACTTGCCTATGCCAAGGACTATGTCAATGATAACCGCAGCTTCGAAAAATGGTGCTACAAAAAAGACGGCGCCTCGCTTGCCGCGCGCATACTTTTTGAGGACGCAACGGACATCAATATGTTCATCGGTCACGCCGCAAACCCCGCGCATAACGAGATGCCAATTAACTTCAACGTCAAAATGCAGATACTCAAGCAGCTTGCCGCAAACCTTCGGAAGATGGGCAAGCGAGTTAAGATACACGATTTTTGATACGAAAAAACAGCTCCGAGAGGAGCTGTTTTTTCATTTCAGCAAGAAGTAGGCCATGACCACGACGCCGAGGACGATGCGGTACCAGCCGAAAACCTTGAAGTCTTTCTTCTTTATATAACTCATGAGGAACTTGATAACCGCAACGGACACGGCAAACGCGACCACGCAGCCGACCGCGAGCGTTATGAGCTCCGCGCCCGTGAAGCTGAAGCCGAATGCAAGGAGCTTCAGAAGCGACACGCCTATCATTACGGGCACTGCGAGGAAGAAGGTAAACTCCGCCGCCGCAACACGCGACACGCCGATAATAAGTCCGCCGATTATGGTCGAGCCGCTGCGTGAGGTGCCGGGTATGATGGAAAGTGCTTGGAAAAGTCCTATGAGGAATGCGTCCTTAAACGAAATTTCCTCAAGCGTATTGACACGCGGGGTGCGCCCCTTGTTCCAATTTTCGATGACGATGAACGCGATACCGTACACGATAAGCGCCCCCGCTACGACGTAGCAGTTATCGACAAAATCCAAAACGAGATACGCGGCAAAGCCCGGGATGCAGGCGATGACGACCTTGAACCACATTATGAACGTGTTCTTTTTTATCACCATGCCGTTTTTCTTTTTGCTCTGGAACGGCCACATTTTATCCCAAAACAGGATTATGACCGCGAGAATGGCGCCGAGCTGTATAACGTACAGAAACAGCTCCTTAAACTCCGGCGTCACGTTCAGATGGATAAATTCATCCACCAGCAGCATATGACCCGTGCTCGAAATGGGCAGCCACTCGGTCACGCCCTCGACGATGCCGAGGACGATAACTTTAATCAGCTCTATAAGATCCATAAATTCACCTTTTAAATTCTATGCCGCCGTTTACAGCAGCATGACTCCCTTTTCGGCGCAGACCTCCTCTGTGTGCTTATCCCAAAGGGACACCTGCACCTCGCCGATGTGCGCCTTGCCGAGCAGAAGCATGGAAACGCGCGACTGGCCGATACCGCCGCCGATGGTCAGAGGCAGCTCGCCGTTAAGAAGCATCTGATGATACGGCAGCGAGCGTCTGTCATCGCAGCCGGAAAGTCTGAGCTGTCTGTCAAGTGCTTCGGGGTCAACGCGGATACCCATGGATGACAGCTCGATCGCGCAGTCGAGCCAGTCGCACCAGAACAGAATGTCGCCGTTGAGCGTCCAGTCGTCATAGTCGGGAGCACGGCCGTCGTGGGGCTTGCCGGACTTGAGCGCACCGCCGATGCCTATGATGAAAACGGTCTTATGCTCGCGCGTGAAGGCATTCTCGCGCTGCTTGGAGGTCATGTCGGGGTACATATCCTCAAGCTCCTGCGAGGTCACGAAGGTAACGTTGCGCTCAAGCTTGGGCAGGCACTGAAGCTGCGGATAGATAGCCTGCATGGTGTCCTGCGTATCGCACAGAGCCTTGACGATGTCCATAACGGTGAGCTTGAGGTAATCGAGATTGCGGTTTTCCGAGAGGATGACCTTCTCCCAGTCCCACTGGTCAACATAGACGGAGTGAAGGTTATCAAGCTCGTCCTCGTCGCGGCGGATAGCGTCCATATCTGTGTAAAGTCCCTTGCCGGGGAAGAAATTATACCGTTTGAGCGCAAGGCGCTTCCACTTTGCAAGCGACTGCACGACCTGCGCGGTGGTATCCGAGCGGAGAATATCGAACGATACCGGACGCTCGTAGCCGTTAAGGTTATCGTTAAGACCCGAGTTTGAGTCAACAAAAAGGGGCGCCGAAACGCGGTAGAGATTCAAAAGTGCCGCGAGTCTGTCCTCAAACAGGCGCTTTAAAAGGCTTATTGCTTTCTGCGTGTCATAAACGCTGAGGATACTTTTGTATCCGTCCGGAATCCTGATTTCCATGGTGTTCCTCCTGTGGTTTGTCTGTGAAAATATATAAAAGCCCATCAATGATGGGCTTTTTATCTTATTACCCTTAACTATTTTAATCCCGCTTGTCAAGCATTTCGATCATTTTGCAATAGATTTCCTCAGCTTTTTCGCGGAAATTCTCTTCCATGCGCTCCGCCTGGCTCTCGCCGGAGGCAAGAATATTGAGCCTTATTATCTCACCCTTGCCGTCGGACATGGCAAGCGTCACAAAGC
>USPI01000114.1 GCA_900556535.1 uncultured Eubacteriales bacterium
TCAAGAAGCTCGGAAAAGCCCTCGAAGCTGCGGCTTTCGTAGACGCCGGAATACTGCCGCAGCGGCATAAACGAATATTCCTTCGGCTTTCCGTTTTCGCTCAGCAGCGTCGGGGTCAGCTCCCCCGCCCGCACGCTTTCCAAAAACGCGGCTATGACCTCGGGAAGCAGCGTCGGGTCATCTCCAGCGCGGCAGGCAAGCTCGCGGCACACAAGCGGCGAAAGCCCCGAAAATGCGTCCATGATGCGCTTATCGGCGCTTTTGCCGCAGTCGCCCGACGCAAGAGCTGCGCGGATCTCATCCTCGCTCATGTCGAAAATGAGCGGCTTTCTCTGCTTGGGCGGGAGGCGGTATATCATGCCCGGCAGCATCCTGCGCTCCGCATCGCCGCCGTAGTCCATGCGGCGGAGGCAATCGATTATTCTGCCGTCCGAGCCAATGAGCACGAGGTTTGAGCTGCGGCCCATGAGCTCCACGGCAAGACGCAGCTCGACGTTGTCGCCGAGCTCGTTTCTCGATGTTATGTAAACCATCGCAAGGCGCTCCCAATCGGGCTGCTCGATGCGCTCGATCCTGCCGCCGACGAGATATTTTCGCAGCAGCATACAAAACATCGGAGGCTCGGGCGGGTTTTCAAAGCTGAGCCTTGTCTGCTGCAATCTGCCGCTGCCCGCGCCCGCGTCGATTAAAATGCGCATATTTTCGTTGCCGCCGCGCACGGATAAGATTATCTTATCGCGCTCGGGCTGCTGGAGCTTATCAATACGCGCCCTGCACAGCTTGGGCGAAAGCTCGGCGATAATACCGGACAAAACAATTGCATCAAGCGCCATGGCTATCCTCCGTGCATATCGCGTACAGCTCGTTTATCCGCTCCGTTTTTCCCTGAAGATACAGCCATCCGAACAGTGCCTCCAGCCCCGTTGCGGCGTGATACTGCGCTATATCCGCCTTCTGCGGAACGGAGTTTACCTTCGCGTTGCGGCCGCGCTTGTAGATATACGCCTCGTCCTCGGTAAGCATGGGAAGCATACGCGCGGCGGCGGCGGCCTGAGCCGGAGCGTTCACTATCGCAACGGTTTTTTTGTGAAGATCCGTGACCTTTTTATTGCCGTCGGCGCACAGCATCGTGCGCGTCAAAAGCTCGTACACCGCGTCGCCTATATGCGCAAGGCCGAGCATGCTTATTGCGTTTAAGTCGTTTTTATCCATCTGGGGGCAGAAATAGTCCATTTTCTTTTCTCCGTAATATCAAAAAAGGGCGGTGTGTTATGTAAACCGCCCTTTCGTAGTTATTATACTTCTTCCTCGTCATCGCCGAGGTCGGAGAACTCAGTCCTGAGACTCAGCTCCTCGGTGGGCGCGGTGCCGTGAATGGTCTGCATTTCGAGCCACTGCTCGCGCGTTATGAGTATCTGACGCGGCTTCGAGCCCTCGAAGGGACCGACGACGCCCATCTCCTCCATCTGGTCTACGATGCGGGCTGCGCGGGAGTAGCCGATCTTCAGGCGGCGCTGAAGCATGGACACGGACGCCTGCTTGGTCTCGAATATGACGTCAACAGCCTGCGGAAGCAGCTCGTCGTAATCGGGCTTGCCGTCAAAGCCGTCGTCATCGTCGCTCCTGCCCTTGCCGGAGGTTTTCTCCTCGGCGGCCTTTTCTATCTGCGCGATGACCTCCTCGCTGTACTGCGCGGTGGACTGGCGCTTTATAAATTCGACTATCTTGTCGCGCTCGTCATCGCTGACAAACGCGCCCTGAACGCGCTTGGGCTTGCCGCAGCCGAGCGGTGCGTAGAGCATATCGCCCATGCCGATGAGCTTTTCGGCGCCGGCATTATCGAGGATAATGCGGCTTTCGAGCGAGGACGAGACCGCAAACGCGATGCGGCTCGGAATATTTGCCTTCATAAGACCCGTAATGACGTCCGCGGAGGGGCGCTGGGTCGCAATGACAAGGTGCATACCCGCCGCGCGTCCCATCTGAGCGACGCGGCAGATGCTCTCCTCGACCTCCTTGGAGGCAACGAGCATGAGGTCGGCAAGCTCGTCGATGACAACAACGATGTTGGGCATCTTGGGCTGACCGTTTTCAACGAGGTGCTCGTTATACGCCTCAAGAGTGCGCACTCCGAGCTCCGAGAAAAGTCTGTATCGCTTGAGCATCTCCGTCACTGCCCATTGCAGCGCACCCGCCGCCTTTTTGGGGTCCGTTACGACGGGGATATACAGGTGCGGAATGCCGTTATAAATGCCGAGCTCGACCATCTTGGGGTCGATCATGATGAGCTTGACCTCGTCCGGATCGGCCTTATACAGAAGGCTAATTATGAGCGAGTTCATGCAAACGGATTTGCCGGAGCCGGTCGTGCCCGCAATGAGCAGATGCGGCAGCTTTGAAATATTGCCGACTACCGCCTGACCGGAAATGTCCTTGCCTATGCCGAAGCTGAGCTTGGATTTTGCCTGAGCAAAGCTCGGGGAGTCGATGATATCGCGCAGATACACCTTGCTGACGATCTTATTGGGCACCTCAATGCCGACGGTGGAAATTTTGTCGGGGATGGGCGCAATACGCACGCTCACGACGCCGAGCGCAAGAGCGATGTCGTTTGCAAGATTGGTCAGACGGCTGAGCTTAACGCCCTGCTCAAGCTCAAGGTCGTAGCGCGTCACGGTGGGACCGTGGGTGGTGTCAACTATCGTCGCGTTCACGCCGAAACTGTTAATGGTACTCTCAAGGCGCTCGCGGTTGGTCGCAAGCTCGTCCTCCGCGTCGTCCGCTACGGTGTGACCCTTATTGAGCAGGAATATGGGCGGCTTTTCGTACTCGCCGTCGCTGCCTGCCGATTCGATAGCCTCACGGATAGCCTCGCTCTCCGCGTCTACCTCGGCGGCGGTAGCCTTCTTGGACTGCGCCGCAGTCGCCTTGGCAGCACCCGCGGCAGGCTGCGCGGACTTTATGCCGCTGAGTTCCTCCGCTTCCTCTATGGTCATCGGCTCAACGCCGTCGGTCGTGGTCTCGGCCTGCTTGGTTTTATTTTTGGAGAATATGCCCGGCTTCTTTGCGGCGGGCTCGTCCTTTACGGTCGTATCGTCGCTTTTCTTTTTAAACGCGGGCTCATCATCGAGCGGAATGTCAATTCTGCTGCGTTTTGCGCGCTTTGCCGCCTGTATCTCCTCCTCGGTGGGCTCGGCAAGCGGTGCCTCGCGCTGCGGCTCTTGAGCTTTGGGCTTCTCGCGCACAGACTTTTCGGGCTTTTCGATATCATCCGTGCGAACGAGCTCGACGAGCTTTTTCGGAGTTACGCCGAAGGACGACAGCACGAAGAACGCCAGCGCGAAGAAGAGGATTATCGCAGCGCCGTAAATGCTGAAGGCAGTGTCAAGCCCGTAGCCGAGCAGACCGCCGAGCACGCCGCCGCACTGCATCTCGATGCCGCCCAGATAGAGCGCCTTGAAAAGCTCGATGACGCTCTGGAAGTTTGCGACGTTGATGCTTCTTATCAGGATATGCACCAGCGCAGCCGCAATAAGCGGCACGAGCAGCGTCGCCGTGGTGCGCCATTTGACGCTTTTGCGCACGAACGCCAAAATATACGCCGCCATGAGAAACACCGGTGCACAGACCCAGAAGCCGTAGCCGAAAAGTCCCTTGAGCAGAGCGCAAAGCCAGCTCACCACAACGCCGTCACGCGCAAAAACGCCGATGACGACGAGGAGCGCCGCAAAAGCGAAGCAAACCGCCGCCGCTATGCGTCCGCCCATGGAGCTGCCCTCCCGCTCGGGAGCGTTTTTCGGGCTCTTGCTCCGTGTGTCGGAGCTTTTTTTGCCGCTGTTATTCGTTTTTTTCTTTGTTGCCGTTTGAGCCATTTTTCGGGTTCCCCGCCTTTATCAGAATATAAGTGAGAGGATAATGGTAACGACGCCCACTATCCAGCAGTAGTAAGAAAATCCGCCGAAGCGTGTTTTGCGAGCAATCATTTTGAGAAGTCCTATCGCAACGACGCCGGACACCATTGCCGCCACCATGCCGAAAAGATACGCCGGAATGAGGGCGATGTCGATGCCGGTCTTAATGGAGTCTATAAGCTCGAGCAGCGTTGCGCCGAGCACAGCCGGTATGCTCATAAGAAGCGAAAACTTCACCGCGAAGCTGCGGTCGTGTCCCGTGGCGATGCCCGCCGTTATGGTAGTTCCCGAGCGCGAGAGACCCGGCAGGGTCGCAACGCACTGGCACAGTCCGACTATGAGCGCATCGGTGAAGAGCATATTCTTCTCCGTTTTGCTGCCCTTGGGCATCTTATCGGCAACGAGCAGGATGCAGCCCGTGAGAATGAGCGCAATGCCGACGTAGACCGTGTGATTTGAAAGAGCCTCTATGTATTTATGAACCGGAACTATAAGCACCAGCGGCAGCGTCGCAACGATTATGAGCATGAAAAGCCGCGCCTCGGGCAGCCTCCTGCGGCGTCCGTCAGCAGTGAACGTGCGTCCCGTGAGCATATCGATCGTCTGCGTGAACATCGCCTTTATGTCGCTCCAATACATAAAGCAAATCGCGATGAGCGTTCCCAGATGCAGCAGGACATCGAAAAACATATGATTGGTTCCGAGGTCGGACATATTGAAAAGATTGTGCAGTATCGCAAGGTGACCCGAGCTCGAAATGGGCAGAAACTCCGCAACGCCCTGCACGAGCCCGAGGATTATGGCATCGAGTATGCTCATTGACCGCTCTCCTTCGGGTATTATGTATACTTAACTTTGTTATTTTATCATACAATACATTAAATAACAAGTCTAAATAACTATCTCGGCAACGCCGTGCGCATTACCGAGATTTCAAAAACTTTGACTCAGCCGTCGGAAATTTCGCCGTGCAGCCACGCCAAGGCATCCGAGAGCGTGCCGACGCAGTCAATGAGACCGCACTGCACCGCCTCCTCGCC
>USPI01000115.1 GCA_900556535.1 uncultured Eubacteriales bacterium
GTTTTTTCGCGCTTATCGTGCCGCTCAATATTGCCGCCGTATTCGAAATGTGAGCCGAGTCTTGCCATAATGAGCCTACACCTTCTCCGCAACGCGCAGCTTTGCACTTCTTGCGCGTGGGTTTTCGTTCAGCTCATCCTCGCCCGGTACTATCGGTTTTCTGTGTACGCTTTTTAATGTCTGTTTAAAGCCGCAGACGCATATGGGTGCTTCACGCGGACAGGTGCAGCCGTTTTCGCGTGCGGCAATTCCGGTCTTGACTATTCGGTCCTCAAGCGAATGGAAGCTGATAACGCACAGTCTGCCATGGGGCTTGAGCTTGTCCGGCGCCGTTTTCATCATCTGATCCACCGCGCCGAGCTCATCGTTTACTGCGATCCTTATAGCCTGAAAGCTGCGCTTTGCGGGGTGCTGCTTTTCACGCAGAGCGGCTGCCGGCATTGCGCTTCTTATTATATCGACAAGCTCAAGCGTCGTTTCTATGGGCTTTGCTGTGCGGCGCTCGGCAATTCTCGATGCGATCCTGCGTGCGTAACGCTCCTCGCCGAAATCGCGCAGTATTCTCACGAGCTCGGCTTCGTCCCAATCGTTTACGACGTTCCAAGCCGTCAGAGAGCTTGTATTATCCATTCTCATGTCGAGCGGCGCGTCATTCATATACGAAAAGCCGCGCTCAGACTCGTCAAGCTGCGGCGATGATACGCCAAGGTCGAACAGCATACCGTCAACGGCATCAATGCCGAGTTCGTCGAGGATCTGCGCAACGTCGCAGAAGTTACCGTGCACGAGCGTCATCTTGTCGGAATATGCCTTGAGCCTTTCTCCTGTGCGGCGTATGGCGCTCTCGTCGCGGTCTATGCCGATAAGCCGCCCCGTCGTGAGGCGCTTTAATATCTGCTCGGAATGTCCTCCGAGGCCGAGCGTGCCGTCCACGTATATTCCGTCGGGCTTTATATTCAGATTTTCGATGCACTCCTCGAGCAGCACCGAAATATGTTTAGGTTCGTTAGACATATTAAAACTCCAGTTCTTCCATTACGGCGGCGATATTCTCGGGCGTGATCTCCGCCCTGCTCTGCTGTGCCCACTGCTCCTCGTCCCATATCTCCGCATGGTTATTGCAGCCGACAACGGTCACGTTTTTGCTCAGGCGGGCATACTCGCGCAGATGTGCGGGGATAAGTGCGCGTCCCTGACTGTCAAGCTCGCATTTTGCCGCATATGCAAAGAGCGGGCGCATTTTGCGCTGCTTTATATAGCTCATCGCATTTACCTTGTCGGAAAACTCCTTCCAGCTTTGCGAGCTGTAAATCGAAAGGCAGTTATCCATCGACAGAGTCAGATAGAACACGTCGCCAAGCTCATCGCGCAGCTTAGCCGGTATGAAAAGCCGCCCCTTGCTGTCGATACTGTGTCTGTATTCGCCTGTCAACGCTCTCACCTCCGCAGTTTCCGCTTTTTCGATGCACTTTTCACCACTTTGCACCACTTACATTAGATTATAGAGAGTGCGGCATGAAAAAGCAAGAACATTTTGGTGACAGACAAAATTTACCCGGAGGCGGCAGTTCCGTCTCCGTGCATTTAATTTAAATCGCGGACTCGCGCGCAAGACTCAAGTTTTCTTCATCAATATCAAAACACGGTGCAGCCCATATCTGAGGCTGCACCGTTTCTTAATAACAAATTTGCTAAATTTGCTGCTTATCCGTGTCCAACGGGGTTCAGGATATTTTCGGTTATACTGTTTATATCACTCGGTATCGGTATCCGTTTCGCTCTCAGGCTGGGCAGGCGCCTTATTGGGCACTGCACCGGCAAGGCTGCGGAAGCTTGCGCGGGACTGGTTAATGGACTTGAGCGCCGTGCCGACGGTCTCCTCCGTGCGGCGGAGTATCTCATCGACATACTCGTTGGCAACGCGTCTGAGCTCCTTGGACTTATACTCAGCATCGGCGACGAGCTTTGCGCTCTGAGCCTTTGCAACGCGCACGACCTCCTGCTCCTCTATCATCGCTCTCGCCTTATCCTCGGCGTTTTTGCGGATAGACTCAGCCTCGCGCTTTGCGTTACCGATGAACTCATCACGGGCGGACACAAGGCGCTTTGCTTCTGCAAGCTCCACGGGGATGCGGGTCTTGATCTCGTTGAGAAGCTCAAGGACGTTTTCGCGCTCAACGATGCACTTATCCTGACCGAGCGGCACGCCCCATGCTTCGGATACCATGGTATATAGATTTTCGATAAGCTCCATTACTTCTACATTGTTGTCACTCATATTACTTCCTCCATAACTTTGCCTTTTCTTCTACCGCATCAATGATCTCGCACGGAATGAAATCCGTAAGATCCGCGCCGTATGACGCCATCTCGCGCGCGACCGAGGAGCTGAGAAAAGTGTATTTTTCACTTGCCGTGAGGAACATGGTTTCAAGCGAGGGGTTTATCTTTTTGTTTATAAGATCCATCTGGAACTCGTATTCGTAATCGGAAACCGCCCTTATTCCCTTGACCACTACCGCTTTGTCAAATCTCTTTGCATATTCCGCAAGCAGGCCGTCCCACATGTCGACCTCGACATTGGGGATGCGTTCAACGACCTTGCGCGCCATCTCGACGCGCTCATTCACGGTAAACATCGGGTTAGTTTTCGTGGAATTAAACATTATGCAGACGATGACCTTATCGAATATCTGCGCCGACCGTCTGATTATGTTCAGATGCCCGAGAGTTATGGGGTCGAAGCTGCCGGGGCATATAGCAACGCTCATGTTGATTTACTCCCTGTTGTAAGTTGTCAATTTAACTTTGCCGTAAGTATATTCCTTACACTTAAAGTAGGGCATATTCATGTCCGGCATGGGCTTTTCGCGCCCACTTTCGCACATAATTATACCACCTTCCGTCAATATGTCAACGGAATTGATGATTTCCAGGGCTTTATCGACAAGATTTGTTGCATACGGGGGGTCTATGAGAATGACGTCGAATTTCTCGCCGCGTCCGAGGAAAGCGATGGAATCGCTCTGCACGACTCGCGCTTCAAAGCCGCAGCTTTTGAGATTTTCCTTAACTATTGCGACCGCCTCTCTGCTTTGATCGACAAATGTGACCTCCGCGGCGCCGCGGCTTAAGCATTCAATACCGAGTTGCCCTGTGCCGGCAAAAAGGTCGAGCACCCGCCTGCCCTCGATGTCAAACTGGATTATGTTAAAAAGCGACTCCTTGACCATATCGGTCGTGGGGCGAATATCGTAATTATCCGGCTCTCTGAGCTTTTTTCCGCGCTTTGTTCCGCTTATTACTCTCATTGTTTTTCCTCTTTTGCATGATAAAAATCGTACACCGACCTTGCAGTGTTTTTGGGTACGGCCTCGCATAGCTGCTCATAGCTCGCGCTTTTTATTGCCTTGAGCGTCTTAAAATGCCGCAGAAGCTCGTTTTTACGCACACTGCCCACTCCGGGTATGCCGCCCAGCTCCGAGCCGAAGCTCTCGTTTCGCAGCGAGCGCTGATATTCTATGGCAAAACGGTGCGTTTCCTCCTGAATATTGCCTATGAGCGAAAACACAGCCGGATTTGCGTTAATGCATATTTCCCTGCCCTCGGAGGTCACGAGAGCGCGGGTGCGGTGGCGGTCGTCCTTGACCATGCCGAAAACGGGCACCTGCGTAAGTCCGAGCTCGCGCAGTGCGCTCTCCGCCGCGGCCGCATGAGTAGTGCCGCCGTCTATGAGAAGAAGCTGCGGGGCGTTTTCAAAGCCCTCGTCACCCGCTTTGAGATGGGCAAAGCGCCTGTAGACCGCTTGGCTCATGCTGGCATAGTCGTCGCGGATATCAAGCTCCTTGATGCGGAACTTTCGGTAATCCTTTTTATAAGGCTTACCGTCCTTATGCACCGTCATCGCCGCAACGATGCCGCTGTCACCGAGGTTAGATACGTCGAATGCCTCTATCCGCGCAGGGTACTCGGGAAGCTCAAGCGCCGACTGAAGCCACGAAAGCGTCTTGGTGCGCCTCTGCTGCGCCGTGGTGGAGCGAAGTATTTCCTCGGCAGCGTTCATTTCCGCGCGCTCAACGAGCTTGAGGCGCTCTCCGCGCTGCGGTATCTCGATCGTCACCTTCCTGCCGGCAGACTGCGCAAACAGCTCTCTGAGCGCGTCGCCGTCCTCCGGCTCCTCGCGCAGAAGTATGCTCTTGGGCAAAATGCCGCGGGCGGCATAATACTGCCGCATATATGCCGATATGGCCTCGGCGTCGCTTTCAAGCGGCTCCGGCACGAGCTCAAAATCCTTGCCCGTAAGCGAGCCGTCGTTAAAATGCAGAACAACGAAGCAGCTTTTTGCTCCGCGTCTGAAGCCGATGGCGTCGGTATCGGAAAAAGCCGTCGCAATGACACGCTGGCGGTTTGAAACGCTCTGCACCGCGCGTATCCTGTCTCGCAGCTCGGCGGCGACTTCAAATTGCAGCTCGTCCGCGGCCTTGAGCATTTTTTCGTTCAGCTCATCTAGAAGCTCGCGTGTATGTCCGCTGAGAATAAGGCACATCTGTTCCACGGCGAGGCGATATTCCTCCTGCGTGAGCTCCCCCGTGCACCAGCCGCGGCAATTACCCATGTGGTAATTAAGACAGGGTCTCCCGCTCCCGATATCGCGCGGAAAGCGTCTTGAGCAGGTGTTGAGCCCCACCGCCTTTGATGCCGCCGATATGATCTCATGCGTCACGCTTCTCCCGCCAAACGGTCCGTAATACGCAGCGCCGTCTTTTTTGGCGGTGTTCGTAACGGTAAAGCGCGGATACGGGGCCTTTTTATCCACTCTAATAAACGGATAGCCCTTATCGTCCTTTAAAAGAATATTATAATGCGGCTGATGCTGCTTTATGAGCGAGTTTTCAAGGACAAGCGACTCAAATTCTGAGTTTACGACGATGACGTT
>USPI01000116.1 GCA_900556535.1 uncultured Eubacteriales bacterium
TGTTAATTTACTGAGCGATCTCTTCGTAAACAGAAACCTGCTTGCGATCCTTATCCTTGCGCTCGAACCTTACCTTGCCGTCTACGAGAGCGAACAGGGTGTCGTCCTTACCCTTACCAACGTTGGTGCCGGGATGGATCTTAGTTCCGCGCTGTCTGACGAGGATATTGCCGGCCAGGACGAACTGACCGTCTGCTCTTTTAGGTCCAAGACGCTTAGACTCACTGTCGCGGCCGTTCTTGGTAGAACCCATACCTTTTTTATGTGCCATTAAGGTTACACCTCCATTATCAGTAGTAGCGGGGAAAATTATGCGTTGATGGTTTCGATCTGAACCTTGGTGTAAGGCTGTCTGTGACCCTGCGTTCTGCGGTAGCCCTTTTTGGGCTTCATCTTGTAGACGCGGACCTTCTTGCCCTTGCCGTTCTTTACGACATTCGCGGAAACGGTAGCACCTTCGATGACGGGAGCGCCGAAAACGGTGTTTTCACCGTCGATGACTGCGAGAACCTTGTCGAACTTGACTGCCTCGCCTGCCTCAACGTCGAGCTTCTCAACGAAGATAACGTCGCCCTCTGCCACGCGGTACTGCTTGCCGCCGGTCATGATGATAGCATGCTTCATAAACTAACGATCCTTTCTTCAGGTCTCGCTCTCATGGGTGCCGGACAAGCGCCGAACTTCAACCCATTCAATGCGGCTGAAATAGCATATCACGAACCGCAGGCAATGTCAATCATTTTTTGCATAATTATATAATATAGTATGATGTATTGCAAAAACGGGGAATGCGTGAGATAATATTACCATAAATTTTTGGACGGAGGAAGACACGAGTGCTGAAAAAAGTCCTTTCCCGAACCGTGATAACGGCGCTGCTGATCCTGATACAGGTCGCGTGGATAGTCGTGATGCTCATGCGGCTGAGCGAGGTGCTGCCGGTAATAGATTACGCGCTGCGCATCGTGAGCCTTATTGCGATATTCCACGTTATAAAAAGCGACATCGACCCCTCGTATAAGGTCAGCTGGGTGCTGTGCATTGCGTTCCTGCCGCTTTTCGGCGGACTGATGTATGTTTTGTTTTCAAATAAGCGCCCCGCAAAGCACGTGCGCGAGAAGATAAATACCCAGCTTGAAAAAACGCGGGTTTATCATTTCGGACGCCGCTCCGTCGTTAATGATATACCCGACGACGGCATAGGCGCAAGGGGAATTTTCCGCTATCTTGAGGATAACAGCGGCTACAGAGCGCATTGCGGCACGAAAACGGAATATTTCCCCGTGGGCGAGGATATGTACAAGTGCCTGCTTGAGGAGCTTGAGAAGGCGGAGAACTATATTTTTCTCGAGTATTTTATCATTAACCTCGGCGAGATGTGGGATTCGGTGCTTGAAATATTGCAGCGCAAGGTCGCACAGGGCGTTGAAGTGCGCGTTATTTACGACGACGTCGGCTGCGCGGATTATCTTCCCGCAAACTACTGCCAGACCCTCCACAGCCTCGGCATAAAGGCGATGGCGTTTAATAAATTCGTGCCCCTCGTCAGCATTATAATGAATAACCGCGACCACCGCAAGATAACCGTTATTGACGGCAAGGTCGGCTTCATAGGCGGCATAAACATCAGCGACGAATATATAAACCGCAAGGTCCGCTTCGGACATTGGAAGGATACGGGGCTTATGTTCAAGGGCCCCGGAGTCGAGGATCTGACGATCATGTTTCTCGAAATGTGGAACGCATTCGAGGAAAACGAGGGCGGCTATGCCGACTTCCTGCCGAACGAATATACCGAGCACGGCGGCGCAGATGACGGGTATGTGCTGAGCTTTTCCGACAGCCCGCTGGATGACGAAAATATAAGCGAGAACGTCTACACGAACATTCTCTATCAGGCGCGGGACTACGTTTATATCACAACGCCGTATCTTGCCATCGACAGCAGTATGCAAAACGCGCTGTGCTGCGCGGCAAAGCGCGGGGTGGACGTTCGCCTTATTACCCCGGGAATACCCGACAAGAAAATGGTCTTTCGCCTCACACGCTCGTACTATGCCTCGCTTATCCGAGCGGGAGTCAAGGTCTATGAATATTCGCCCGGCTTTGTCCACGCCAAGAGCTATGTGTGCGATGATAAGCTCGGCGTCGTCGGTACGATAAACATGGACTACCGCAGCCTGTACCTGCACTTTGAATGCGGGGCGCTCCTGTACGAAAGCCCCGCGGTTTTGAAGCTGCGCGACGACGACCTCGAAACGATGGAAAAATGCAAAAGGATCGAGCTTTCCGACTGCCGCACGAGCTTCTTCGGCGAGCTTATCGACCGCCTGCTGCGCGTTCTGGCGCCGCTTCTGTGACAACAAAAAACTGCCGCTCCGAAAATCCGGAGCGGCAGTTTTAATTTAAATCAGCCGACTATATCGCGGGTGTCGCGTGCGATAACGAGCTCCTCGTTGGTGGGGATAACAAAGACCTTGACCTTGCTGTCGGGGGTGGAGATCATGATGTCCTCGCCGCGCTTGGAGTTTGCCTCGTCGTCGATGGTGATGCCGAGGTAGCCGAAGTACTCGGAGATGGCCTTGCGGGAGCTCTTGGAGTTCTCGCCGACGCCTGCGGTGAATACGATCGCGTCAACGCCGTTCATGGCTGCAACGTAGGAGCCTGCGACCTTTGCGACCCAGTAGTGGAACATATCCAGAGCGAGCTGTGCGCGCTCGTTTCCGTCTGCTGCCGCGTTGTCGAGATCGCGGAAGTCAGAGGAAACGCCGGAAACGCCCAGAACGCCGGACTTCTTGTTGAGTATGTTGAGCATCTCGTCGATGCTGATGCCGTACTTGTTCATGATGAACTGGATAACGCCGGCGTCGAGATCGCCGCAGCGGGTGCCCATAGGCAGACCGACCAGCGGAGTGAAGCCCATGGAGGTGTCAACGCACTTGCCGCCGTCGATGGCCGCGATGGAGCTGCCGTTGCCCATGTGGCAGGAGACGATCTTCAGCTCCTCGATGGGCTTGCCCATGAGCTCTGCGCAGCGGCCGGAAACGTAGCGGTGGCTCGTGCCGTGGAAGCCGTAGCGGCGGATGCCGTCGTTCTTGTAGTACTCATAGGGAATCGCGTACATATATGCCTTGCCGGGCATGGTCTGATGGAAAGCGGTATCGAAAACTGCGACCATGGGAACGTCGCCCATAACGTCGCGGCAGGCGTTGATGCCGATGATGTTTGCGGGGTTGTGGAGGGGAGCAAAGGGGGTGCACTCCTTGAGAGCTTCCATGACTGCATCGTCGATGCGCACGGAGGAAGCGAACTTCTCGCCGCCGTGAACGACGCGGTGACCGACAGCGTCGATCTCCTTCATGGACGCGACGACGCCGTACTCGGCGCTGGTGAGCTTGTCGATGACTGCGGCAATAGCCTCGGCGTGGGTGGGCATTGCAAGATCCTCGTCGAATACGGGCTTGCCGCCTACCAGCGGGCTGTGCTTGAGGTGGCCGTCGATGCCGATGCGCTCACAAAGACCCTTAGCCATGACAGACTCGGTCTCCATGTCGATGAGCTGATACTTCAGGGAAGAGCTGCCTGCGTTGATAACAAGAATTTTCATTCCAAATTTCCTTTCTTATTGTAAAACTCACAAAATAATTGTATTATAAAATCATACATGGATTATTCTAATACATTTTGCACAAAAATCAAGTATATTTTGAAAGGGATGAGTGTTTTGAGCGTAATTGGCATAGTGGGGGAGTATAATCCGTTCCATTATGGACATATGCACCATATTGCGGAGACGAGAAAGCTCATGGTCGAGAACAGCCCCGTGGTGTGCGTGATGTCTGGCGATTTTATCCAACGCGGCGAGGCGGCAGTGTATTCCAAATTCGCGCGAGCCGAGGCTGCCGTTATGTGCGGGGTCGACCTCGTGCTTGAGCTTCCGCTGCCGTGGACGCTCTCATCCGCGGAGGGCTTTGCGCGCGGCGCTGTGGGACTGCTGGGCGCGACGGGCGTTGTGACGCACCTGAGCTTCGGCAGCGAGTGCGGCGAAACGGAGGTCCTCGAAACGATAGCCGAAACGCTCATTGACCCGCTCATAGGCGCTGAAATACGAGCACAGCTCAATGCCGACGAGGGCATACCCTTTGCCGTCGCGCGTCAAAGAGCGGTCGCAATGCGCATAGGCGAGGCGGCAAGCCAGCTCGAAACGCCGAATAACATCCTCGCAGTGGAGTATATAAAGGCCATATATAATCAGGGGCTCGACTTAAAGCCCGTGACGATACGCCGCTTCGGCTCGGGACACGATAAAATGTCCGACGGCACGGGGCATAAGTCCGCCGCCGAGATCCGCAGAGCGCTGTCGGGCGGTGCGGATATTTCGGGGCTCGTGCCGGAGGAGGCGAGCGCCGTATATAAGCGCGAGGACAAAATGGGGCGCGGTCCGGTCACTCCGCAGCTTTTGGAGAGCGCCGTCATGTCGCGCCTGAGAATGCTGCCGCCGGAGGCGTTTGCGGCTCTGCCCGATGCCGCCGAGGGGCTTGATAACAGGATATATCGCGCCGCCGCGGAGGAATGCAGCGTTGACGCTATTCTTGCCGCGTCAAAAAGCAAGCGCTATGCGCTCAGCCGCATAAGACGCATGGTCATGTGCGCCGCCCTCGGCATAAGTGCGGGCATGGCAGCCGACACGCCGCCGTATGCACGAGTGCTTGCCGCAAACGAGCGCGGCTGCGCCCTGCTGCGCGAGATGAACGAAAAATCGCGCATACCGGTTATAACGAAGCCTGCCGACGTTAAAAACCGCAGCGAGGAGTGCCGCAGCCTCTTTGAGCTGTGCAGCTCGGCGCACGATCTGTACGTTCTCGGCTACACTGCCCGGCAGGAGCGGCGCGGCGGAGCGGACTGGCGCACGAGCCCGAAAATTCTGTAAAC
>USPI01000117.1 GCA_900556535.1 uncultured Eubacteriales bacterium
ACCCCCTGTATGTTTGGTGTTTATAGAATATCACAATTTTTTTTCAAATTCAATACCGTATTGCTTGCACAGCAACCAAAAATTATTAATAACACTTTTTCTCCGAGACGAATAAAGTCAGACAGGAGTGCAGATAATATGATTAATTCTGATAAACGGAGGCTAAGCTATGACACCGAAAGAACTGCTTTATATCGAAGACGCGCTCGGTCACACCAAATTTCTCATGACCCAGTGCAGCATTGCCGCAAACTCGCTCACCGATCCCGCGCTTAAAAGTCAGGCGCAGCAGTGCGTAAACGAAAACCAAAAGCTATTCACTCAGTTTTTTGAGCTTGTGTAAGGAGGCGGCAGTATGAACGACAGAGACATCATGGAAAATCTTCTTCTCACGACCAAGGGCGTGTGCGATCTGTTCATGCACGGCAGTATTGAATCATCCACCGCAAACGTGCATCAGGCGTTCACCTCCGCGCTCGGCAGCAGCCTTGCCATGCAGGACAGCATCTATAAGCAGATGTCAGGTCACGGCTGGTACACCACCGAGCAGGCGCAGCAGCAGAAGATAGATCAGGTAAAGCAGAAGTTTTCCGCCGCGCAGGGCTGAAGCAAAACCGCAGAGGCTGTCTCTGCGGTTTACATAATATATTAATTTCTCAGCTTTCCCGGGCTCACTCTGAAGGTCTTGCTGAAGGCGCGGTGGAATGCGGAATAGTCGGAAAAGCCGCATTCGGCGGCGGCAGCGGAGGCGCTCATGCCCTCGCGGATAAGGCGCGCGGCAAGCACGAGCCGCTTTTGGCGTATGTAATTATGCACGGTGCAGCCGGTTTGAGCCTTAAAAACGCGCATGAAGTGATAGCGGCTCATATAGCACATCGCCGCCATGTCGTCAATGGCAAGGTCCTTGGTGATATTCTCATTTATATATGAAAGGGCGGGCGCGATCCTGCCGCCGTCGTCGCTGTGCTCTTCAAACTCCTTGTCGCGTATCATAACGCGGTTTATGCCGACGAGAAGCTGCGCAAGGCAGGTGCCGCGCAGTATATCCGCGCCGAAATCCGCATCATCCATGACGCTCTCAAGCCTGCCTAGATCCTCGCGCAGCTTTTTCGTGCCGTCGCTGTCGGGTCTTATCAGGCAGCTTCGGCGCTTTTCGGCCGCGGCAAAGCAGTCCATGAGCCCCGCATCGGGTGCAAAGCGCTCGACATGGGACGGGTCAAGATAGATGATGATCCTCTCATAAGGAACGGTGAGGTCAATTGCCGCCTTGTGTATCATATGATGGCGCACGAGGAGTATATCCCACGGCTCGAGCTTGTAGGTCGTGCCCTCGACCGTGTAGTCAACGTCGCCGGACACGAGGATCACTATCTTGTCAAACTCATGGAAATGGAAGTCCTTTTCCTGGCCCGAGCTGTCGCGCAGATGGAAAAGGCGGAAATTCTCGTTGAGATAGCCGTCGTTTGCATATTTAAACCGTTCTGTCACCGTTTTGCCCCCTCAATGTTGCTTGGAGATATTATATAGCACTTTTTGCAATGTTTCAAGCACTGATATCAATTTACATGGCAAATACTTGCGAATATAATTGCAGCGTAATAAACTTTTAAGGAGTGCAAACATGGCTAAGAAATCATTCTTTAAAACATACGGATTCATAATATTCATGCTCGCGGGCATCATCGGCGGCTGCGTCGTCGGCGCTCTCAACCCCGTCGTCAAGGACGCCTCGGGCGAGATCGTCTCCAAGGGCGCGACCGTGCTCGAGCCCATCGGCACAGTGTTTATTAACCTTATGTTCTGTGTCGTCGTCCCAATGGTTTTCTGCTCGATAGCATCCGCCATCGCAAATATGTCCAGCGCCAAGCGCGCGGGCAAGGTCATGGGCATCACCGTTACGACCTTCTTCGTGACTGCCGCGATCGCTGCCGTCATCATGTACATCATCGTCCGCCTCATCCCCATCGTCAGCGGCAGCTACACCGTCGTTGAGGGCGAAATGAGCTCGACTCTCAGCGTTTCCGACATGATAATCGGCTTCTTTACCAAGCCCGACTTCGGCGAGCTTTGGAGCCGCAAGGCTATACTCCCGCTCATCATCGCCGCAATATTCTTCGGCTTCGGCATACAGATGGCAGGCGGCAAGGACACCATGGTCGCAAAGTTCCTCGATAATCTGACTGCCGTTCTCATGAACGTCGTCAGGATCATCACCTACTACGCACCCATCGGCTTCTTCGGCTTCTTCGCATTCCTCGTTGCGACCTACGGTCCCGACCTCATCGGCGACTACAGCCGCACCCTCATCATCTACTACGTTCTGTGCTTTGCGTATATGTTCGTCTTCTTCCCCATCTACGCACGCTTCGGCGGCGGCAAGGGCGGCGCAAAGGTCATGTGGAAGCATCTGTTCCGCCCGGCAGCGGTTTCCTTCGGAACCTGCTCCTCCGTTGCGACCATCCCCACCAACCTTGAGGTCGCAGAGGAGACCGGTATCTCCAAGGAGACCTCGAACATCGTCGTTCCTCTCGGCGCAACGATGCACATGGACGGCTCTGCAATGAGCGCCATTATCAAGGTCGCGTTCCTCTTCGGCATATTCGGCATGGACTTCGGCACGGGTCAGGCGATACTCGCAATTATCGTCGCGGTCTTCTCCTCCGTCGCAATGAGCGGCATCCCCGGCGGCGGCGGCACGGGCGAGCTCGTACTGTGCACCCTGTTCTTCCCCGATCAGCTTGCCATCGCCTTCCCCATCGCGCTTGCCATCGGCAACCTCGTTGACCCTCCCGCAACGATGGTGAACGCAGCCGGCGACTATGTCGTCTCCTTCATCGTCGAGCGCTTTGTCAGCGGCAAGGATTGGCTCCAGAAGAAGCTGGCAAAGGACGCGGCAAACGAACTCGAAGCATGATCCCTCTCTCCCACAATACACAAACAAAAAACCGGCCATCGGGCCGGTTTTTTGTTTTGCCGTAATCACATTGCGTCGGCAACGTCGGATCTGAACTGTTCCCATGCGTCCTCGTGGACCACGTAATATAGCGGGCACTCCTTGCCGCAGGTGTCATAGTGGCGGATCACGTGCTCGGCTGAAAGACCGTAGGTATCGCACAGCCACGCGGTGAGCCTGACGAGCGACTGATAGCTTGCATCGGTGAATTTCCCGCTCTCGTCGGGGTGGCAGACCTCGATTGATATGGTATCGCGGTTGCGCTCGCTCGTGGCGGAGGATTTTTCGTCAAGCGGCACGCACTCGATCACCTCTCCGTCAAGCCCGACGATAAAATGCGAGCTTACGCTGCTGTCGGGGTTATTGAAGTAATTTCTATTCTGCTGCGCGGTCGTGCCGGGATTTCCGACGTAGTGTATAACAATGTCGTTAATTTCCTCAAGCTTCACTCCGCGGCGTGAGTGACCGTCAACGTCAATAAGCTGCACGTCCACCCAGTCGGGCGCGGGCTCATCGCGCACGGTTTTTTTGTCTTTAAACAGGTCGAGCTTAATTGCCGCACATAGCGCAGCAACGAGCACTGCCAATACGATCAGCGCGGTCAAGGCACGGTTTTTTCTTCTTCTCATTATACGCTCCTGTCGTTAAATGAATACACGATGGTGTTAAAATGAATGGTCATGACGTTATTTGCGCCGTACTGCGCCTCGGAGGTCATGACAAAGCTCTCCGTGTTAAGTCCGCCCGGAAACATGACCGAAATTTCAAGTGTTGTAGCATTCGTATCATCGGTCGAACGGTCATTTATTCCGATTATCTCTGCGCCGTAGAGCTCCGCAAAGGTGCTGACGATCTTAATAATTTTGTCCATATCGAGCTGCTCCGCCCTGTCGCCGTTCCAGCCGATGCTGTCGCAGTCATGGTAAATAAGCGCGAGCAGCGCTCCCGTCTCATCGTCTATGAGAAACTCCAGCGCACCGTCCTGATCGGTCACCCTGACGATCCACGCGACAAACGACGGTGCGGCGGTGTTGCTGTCCGACACCAAAAGAACAGGCTCACGGTAGTTTACATAATATTCTCCGTCAGGCAGTCTTTCGGGGCACTTGACGCCGCAGCCCTCAAGGGTTTTCAGATAGTCAAGAGCCTTTGATCGCGCCTGATCCCACGTCATGTACTTGCCCTCCGTTAGGCTCACGGAGCTCATCTGCTGAGTGCACACCATCCAATACTTCTGTGCAAGCGTTATGCTGCCGCGTCCGCCGAGTCCGAGTGTTGCATCGTCAAGACTGTCGGACTTTGCGGCAATAGCTGCGTCCTGAACGTTCGCAACGGCAAGCGGGATGCCGAGTCCGACGCAAATGGCAAGAAGTATTAACACCGCTACGAAGATCTTCTTTTTCATACTGCACCTCCATGCAAGCCGACGATGACGCAGGTGCCGTTTTCGGCGCTGCTTTCAAATTCGATGCTGCCGTTATGAAGTCGGGCAATGTCGCTGCAAAGCGCAAGACCGAGCCCCGCTCCGCCTTGGGCGCGCGAGCGCGATTTGTCCACTCTGTAAAACGCCTCCGTGAGATGGCGGAGGGCGTCCTGCGGTATGCCCCTTCCGTTATCGTGCACGCGAATGATGCAGCCGTCATCGCACATTTCCGAGCTGACAACTATCCTACCGCCCCCGTCGAGGGCTTTTTTCGCATTATCGAGAAGATTTACGAGAAGCGAGCGCACAAGGTCGGGCTCGAGCAGGCACTCGCCGTCCACGCAGGCGCACTGCATGGTAATTCCGCTTTTTTCGTATATGGGTCTGAGATATTGCACCGTGCTCTCTATAATCCGCGCCGGTGATGCGGGCTTGAGGTCGAGCTCGGTGTTTTTCAGAACGATTATGTTCAGCAGCTTCTGCGACAGACTTTCAAGGCGCTTTCCCTCGGAAAAAATATAGTTTGCCGCCTCCATCTGCTCCTCGGCG
>USPI01000118.1 GCA_900556535.1 uncultured Eubacteriales bacterium
TCATATTGGATGGGTTTATTCATACACCACGCCCATCACGCACAAGGAGGTGCTTTCTGTGGCACTGGATTTATTGTATAATGGTACTAAACTATACAACGTGTATGAGGGTGCACAAATGAACGTAAACGATATTAACAGGAAACTGGAAAAAAAGTTCGGCGACAGAGTGAGTGCGCGCTTTGAGGACGGCAGCATCATTCTCACGGGCGAATTGGACGAGTGGAGCGACGTCGTCGAGGCGGGAATGCTCGCAGCCACGCCGCACTCAACGACTCATGTGGTCAATGACATTTCGCTCAAGGGCGCACAGCCCGAGCAGATGCATATGCCCTCCGTCAGAGACGATGCGCTTGAGGGAGCGCGTCCGGATATCCTTGTCATAGGCGGCGGCATCTCCGGCTGCTCTATCGCGCGAGAGCTCACGAGATATAAGCTGAGCGTACTTGTGCTCGAAAAGGAGGCAGACCTTGCACTGGGCGCATCGGGCCGCAACGACGGTGAGGTGCACCCCGGAGTCGATCTTTCCAAGGGCACGCTCAAGCACAAATACATAAGACGAGCAAACCATATGTACGAAGATCTCTGCCGCGACCTTGACGTTCCGTTCAAGCGCTTAGGTCAGTACGCCTGCTTTACGCATAAAAGCTGGCTGCCCTTCGTTTGGCTTTATTCGAAGTGGCGCAAAAACGTGGACGGTATAGAGGACACGAGAATTGCGATGGGCAGCGAGATCCGCAAAAACGAGCCGGAAATATCGCCCGAGGTCGCATTCGCACTGTCTAACCCCTCCTCCGGCAGCGTCAGCCCCTATAACCTCGTCATTGCATACGCGGAAAACGCCGTGGATAACGGCGCCAAGATATCGCTCAACACCGCCGTAACGGGAATGGACGTCGAGGACGGCGTCATAAAGGCCGTGTACACCAATCGCGGCACCGTCTATCCCAAGCAGATCATAAACTGCGCCGGCGTTTGGTCGGACATGGTCGCAAAGATGGCGCAGGACCGCTTCTTCAGCATCCATCCGCGCCGCGGCACGAACTCTATCCTCGACAAAAAGACCGGCAGCCGCTTCGGCACGATAGCCTCCGTCGTCGGCGCGCAGTCGCCCGGCCAGACCCACACCAAGGGCGGCGGCATACTGCACACCGCGCACGATAACCTGCTTATAGGCCCCGATGCCATCGAAACTCCCGAGCGCGAGAATACCGCGACCAATTCCGACAGCATCGAGCGCGTTTTCGCAAAGCAGAAGATAACCATGCCCAATCTCACCGAAAAGGATATAATAACCTACTTCACCGGCGTTCGCGCCCCTACATATGAAGAGGATTTCATCATCGAGCCCGGCAGAAAAACGAAGAATATATACCACGTTGCGGGCATTCAGTCTCCCGGTCTCACCACCGCGCCCGCGGTCGCCGAGGACGTTGCCGCTTACATGGCGGAGCTCTTCGGAGCGGAGAAAAACGAGAGCTTTGACCCCATTCGCCATGCTCCTCCGCACCTTGCCGCAATGGACGATGCTTCCCGCGCGGCACTTATTAAGGAAAACCCCGATTACGGCGTCATCGTCTGCCGCTGCGAGGAGGTCAGCCGCGGCGAAATTCTCGACGCACTGCGCAGCAGCGTGTGCGTCCCGACAGTGGACGGCGTGAAAAAACGCGTCCGCCCCGGAATGGGCAGATGCCAGGGCGGCTTCTGCTCGCCTCTGGTGACGCAGATAATAGCGGAATATCTCGGCGTTGAGCTCACCGATGTCAGAAAGAGCTCCGAGGAGTCGCCGATAGTCTTTGAAAGCAAGAAGGGAGCCGCTGAAAAATGACAGATCATGATGTTATCGTTATAGGCGGCGGCCCCGCCGGACTTGCTGCCGCGCTCGCGGCTCATGAAAACGGCGCGAGCGTGCTCATCGTCGAGCGCGAGGAGCGGCTGGGCGGTATGCTCAAGCAGTGCATTCACGACGGCTTCGGGCTCAGACGCTTCGGAGAGCGCCTTGCCGGTCCCGAGTATGTCGAGCGCTTCATGGATAAGCTCGCGCAGACGGATATCGAGGTGTCCTGCCGGACCTTCGTCACCCACGCAAAGAAAACCGACGTCGGCTTTGCCGTTACCCTCGTTTCGAGTGAGGGACTGCGCACGGTCACGGGCAAAAGCCTCGTGCTTGCAACCGGCTGCCGCGAGAGAAGCGCAAAGCAGGTGCTCATCCACGGTACGCGCCCCGCGGGCGTGTTCACCGCCGGCACGGCACAGCATTTCACGAACCGTCTCGGCGTCATGCCGACCAAAAAATGCGTTATCCTCGGCTCGGGCGATATCGGGCTCATCATGGCTCGCCGCCTGACTCTTGAGGGCGCGCAGGTGCTCGGCGTTTATGAAATAAACCCCACGCCCTCCGGACTTACGAGAAATATCCACCAGTGCCTTACCGATTATGACATCCCCCTGCACCTGAGCCATACGGTCACGAGAGTTTTCGGCAGAGACCGTCTCGAAGCCGTTGAGGTCTGCAAGGTCGATGAAAATTATAAGCCCATACCCGACAGCGCCGAGAGGATAGAATGTGATGCGCTTATAGTTTCCGTCGGACTTATCCCGGAAAACGAGCTGGCGCAGAGCCTCGGAGTTGAGCTTGACGGTCATACGGGCGGCCCCGTCTGCGACGCGCAGCTCATGACCAAGGTGCCCGGAATATTCTCCTGCGGCAACGCCCTGCATGTAAACGACCTCGTCGATTTCGTCTCCGAATCCGGCGAAGAGGCGGGCAGAAACGCCGCGGCATACTGCGGCAAGGCGCAGAACAGAGTCAATATTAACATCGGAAACGAATTTCTCTACCTCGTTCCGCAGCAGCTCGACCTTAATGCCGACAATACTAAGACGGTGTTCTACTTCCGCTCCAAAAAGGTCACGGATAAGAGCACGCTGCGCCTGAAGGTAAACGGGGAAGAGGTCTGGAAAAAGACATATCCCTTCCTGCGTCCGCCCGAGATGCAGCAACTCACGCTGGATATGTCCAAATACGGCATAGATGAAAAAAGCGATGTTCGCTTTGAGATAGAGGTGGTAAAATGAAGCAGCTCGTGTGCATAGGCTGCCCGCGCGGCTGCCGTCTTACGGTCGAAGAAAACAGCGGCGAATTCATCGTCACCGGAAACACCTGCCCGCGCGGCAAGGCGTTTGCCATAAGCGAGATGACGGAGCCGAAGCGGACTATCTGCTCGACCGTCAAGACCGTATTTCCGGGCTGCCCGGTGCTGCCTGTCAGAGTGTCCGACGATATTCCGAAGGACAGTATCTTCGACGTCATGCGCGAAATTAACGCCGTCGTGCTCACCGAGCGCATAGGCAGGGGAGACGTTATCATAGAAAACGTGCTCGGCCTCGGGGTTGACGTCATATCTACCAGTGATCTATTAAAACAGAATATATATGCAGTATCGGAGGGAAAATGATGAAAAATCCACTCATCCTTACCTATGATGTAGGCACGCAGAGCACGAGGGCCATCCTTGTCGATAAGCATGGCAACATAGTCGATAAGGAGCAGGTCAAGTACGATGAGCCGTACTTCCGCCGGCATCCGGGCTGGGCGGAGCAGAAAACGGAGTTCTACTTTGACAATATGTGCAAGGCGAGCAGGGGGCTCATGGCGCGCAACGCCGATAAGATCCCCGACATCATCGCCTGCGCAGTCACCGTTATCCGCGACACGCTCGTGTTCCTCGACGAGGACTATCAGCCGACGCGCGATATTATCCACTGGCTCGATGCGCGCAAGTGCGTTTTTGACGACCCCTTCCCCCTGTGGAAGGAGGCTCTGTTCGAGCTTATCGGAATGGGCAAGGGCACGAAGATAGCTTACCGCACCTCGAAGGTCAACTGGGTGCGCCAGAAGCAGCCCAAGGTCTGGGAGCGCACGAAGAAGATAGTCTGCCTGCCGGCATACCTCAACTATCGCATGACAGGCCGCCTTGCGGACACCCCCGCAAACACCATCGCGCACATCCCCATGGACTACAAGAAAAAGCGCTGGATGAAGGAAAACGATCTGACCCGCTGCTTCTTCGACGTTCCGCAGGACAGACTGTATGATCTTATCCCCTCCGGCGAGGTGCTCGGCTACATAAGCAAGGAAGCCTCCGAGCTCACCGGCGCTCCCGAGGGACTGCCCCTCATAGCGACGGGCGCGGATAAGGCCTGCGAGACCCTCGGTCTGAGCGTTGCAAGCCCAGACAAGGCCGCGATATCCTTCGGCACGAGCTCGACCATCGAGATGTACTCCGAGCAGTATTTCGAGCCGCAGACCTTCCTGCCGTCGTATCCTGCCGTAATAAACAAGGCGTGGAACCCGGAGATACAGGTCTTCCGCGGCTTCTGGATGCTCAGCTGGTTTATTAAGGAGTTTGCCGACAAGGACAGGGAAGAGGCGGAGCGCCTCGGCGTATCGCCCGAGGAGATACTCAATAACAAGGCCGCGGAGGTCCCCGCGGGCTGCCAGGGACTTATGCTCCAGCCCTATTGGACTCCGGACGTGCTCAAGCCTGACTCCTACGGCGCCATCATCGGATTTTCCGATTACCACACCAAGTATCACATTTACCGCGCAATAATCGAGGGCATCTGCCTTGAGCTTTATATGTCCATGAAGAGCATGGAAAAGCGCGGCAAGAGACAGATAAAGGAGCTTTTCGTCGGCGGCGGCGGCTCCAAGAGCAATTTGGCGTGCCAGATTCTCGCAGACACCTTCGGCCTGCCCGTCAAGCGTATACACACTCACGAGGCCTGCTCACTGGGCGCGGCGATGGTCGCGTTCGTCGCAAAGGGTGAGTTTGAAAGCTTCGACGAAGCGATAAAGAGCATGG
>USPI01000119.1 GCA_900556535.1 uncultured Eubacteriales bacterium
GAAAAAGCGCTTACACTGCTTGGGCTTATGCGCAGAGCGAACGCAATCGAGATAGGCGAGGAGAGTACAGGTTCGGCCGTGAGAGAGCATTCGGCAAAGCTCGTTATTGTCGCGTCGGATGCTTCGGAAAATGCGCAAAAGCGCGCTGCCGGATATATGCACGGCAGCAAAGCGGTTCTCATTACCGTTCCGTTTACAAAGAGGGAAATATCCGAGCACGTCGGCAAGCCGGGCTGTTCAATGGCTGCTGTTTGCGACATAGGCTTTGCGGATGCTTTCGTGAAGCTCTTGGCGCAGCTGTCTCCGACGGAATACGAAGAAGCGGCGCAGATAATCGGTAATCGCGCCGAGGAAGCCAAAAAACGCAGACCACGCACCACCGAGCAGCAGAAAAACAAGAGAATAGGCAAGAGGAGGAAAAATGCATGAGCATGATGAAATACAGAGTACACGAGGTAGCAAAGGATTTTAATACAACGTCCAAGGTAATAACTCAGATATTGACTGATTATGCAACTACTCCGAAAAACCATATGCAGGTTCTTGAAAACGATGAGCTTGATGTCATATTCGAGTACATGACCCAGCATAATCAGGTCGCAAGCATCGAGGATATCTTCAACGTCCCCGCACCCAAGGCTGCGGAGCCCAAAAAGACCGAGAAGAAGCCCGAGGCTCAGAATCAGGAAGCTCAGCCCGCGGCAGAGCCCGCACCGCAGAAGACCGAGAAGGAAAATAAGCCGCACGTTCCCCGCCAGGTCGCGGAGAAGCGCGTTGTCGATACCCGCGGCAGCGCAGCGGTCAATATATCCAAGTATGACGAGAAATTCGACAAGCTCGCCGGCGACAAGAGCCGCGGCCGCGACCGTGACCGCAAGGGCGGCAAGGAGAAGATCGTCAACAAGGTCAAGCAGCGTCAGCAGGGTCAGGCAGCATCCGCAAAGCGCCGTCAGGAAGAGCGCGACAAGATGCAGAAGCTCCAGCTTGAAATTGCCAAGAAGCAGCAGCTCAAGGTCATGATCCCCGATGAAATTAACGTCGGTGAGCTTGCCGCGAGAATGAAGAAGTCCGCAGGCGAGGTGATAAAGCGCCTTATAAAGCTCGGCGTGTTCGCATCTGTTTCCGACATCATTGATTACGACACCGCAGCACTTGTTGCGATGGAGTTCGGCTGCAAGGTCGAAAAGGAAGTCGTTGTATCCGTCGAGGAGCGTCTTATCGACGACCACGAGGACAGCGAAAGCGAGCTCGTCGGCAGAGCGCCCGTCGTTGTCGTTATGGGTCACGTTGACCACGGCAAGACCTCACTGCTCGACTATATCCGCCATGCAAACGTCGCATCTGGCGAGGCAGGCGGCATAACCCAACACATCGGCGCATATACCGTTGAAATCAACGGCAGCCCGATAACTTTCCTCGACACCCCGGGTCATGAGGCTTTCACCTCCATGCGTGCCCGCGGCGCAATGGTCACGGATATTGCGATACTTGTTGTCGCAGCGGACGACGGCATCATGCCGCAGACCATCGAGAGCATTAACCACGCAAAGGCAGCCGGTATCCCGCTCGTCGTTGCAATAAACAAGATGGACACCATCGGCGCCAACCCCGAGCGCATTAAGCAGCAGCTCACCGAGTACGACATCGTTCCCGAGGAGTGGGGCGGCGATACTATCATTTGCCCGATCTCCGCCAAGACCGGCGAAGGCATTGACAATCTGCTTGAAAACCTCGTAGTTCTGGCTGAAATTCAGGAGCTCAAGGCTAACCCCAACCGCGCTGCAAAGGGCGCAGTTATCGAGGCAAGACTCGACAAAGGCCGCGGTCCGATAATGACTGTCCTCGTTCAGAACGGAACTCTGAAGCTCGGCGATATCATCATTGCCGGCACTGCCGTCGGCCGTGTCCGCACCATGATAAACGACAAGGGTCAGCGCATCAGCGAGGCAGGCCCCTCCGTTCCCGTTGAGATCTCCGGTATGTCCGAGGTCCCGAGCGCGGGCGATACCTTCAACGCAGTCGATGACGAGCGCATGGCTCGTGAGCTCGTTGAGGAGCGCAAGACTCAGCAGAAGAATGCGGCCTTCGGACTCGGCAAGAAGGTCAGCCTCGAGGATCTGTTCAGCCAGATCCAGGCGGGCGAAATGAAGACCCTCAACATCATCGTCAAGGCGGACGTTCAAGGCTCTGCCGAGGCGGTCAAGTCGTCTCTTGAGAAGATCACCAATGACGAGGTTCGCGTCAAGGTCATCCATAGCGGCGTCGGCGCTATCAACGAGTCCGATGTTATGCTTGCTGCGACCTCCGGCGCTATCATAGTCGGCTTTAACGTCCGGCCGGACAATGCCGCACGCGACAGCGCGGCGAGAGCGAACGTCGATATGCGTATGTACCGCGTTATCTACGACTGCATTAACGAGATCGAAGCCGCAATGAAGGGTATGCTCGCACCGAAGTTCGAGGAGGTCATCATCGGTCATGCGGAGGTCCGCGAGACCTACAAGGTCTCCAAGGTCGGCACCGTTACCGGCTGCTACGTCCTCGACGGCAAGATCCAGCGCGGCTGCTCCGTGCGCGTGCTGCGCGATAATATCGTTATCCACGAGGGCGAGCTGGCATCGCTGCGCCGCTTCAAGGACGACGTTAAGGAAGTTGCAAGCGGCTACGAGTGCGGTATGCAGGTCGAGAAGTTCAATGATATCAAGGTCGGCGACATTATCGAGTGCTTCGTAATGGAGCAGATAAAGGTTTGATTTGTATATTAGCATGGGCGGTCATTTTGACCGCCCAAAGCGCAATAGAGGAGGAAAATTATGCCTTCAAATAAACTGGCAAGAACTAATGACGATATACAGCTTGTTATGAGCAAGCTCCTGCGCGAGATAAAGGATCCGCGCGTAAATCAGGGCATGATCAGCGTGACGCGCGTTGAAACGACGGGCGATATGCGCTATTGCAAGGTCTGGCTCTCCGTTATGGGGCTTCAGAACGAGAAGGAATTCAAAAAGGGTCTCAAATCCGCGTCCAGCTGGATAAGAAGAGAGCTCGGCAATTCCCTCAAGCTGAGAAATACCCCGGAGCCTGTTTTCGAAATCGACCACAGCATCGAATACGGCGCTCACATAAACGAGATAATTAACAGTCTTGATATAAAGCACGATGAGGAAGAAGAATGAACGTTAAAGAATGTGCCGAATGGCTCAGAGAGCATGATGATATACTCATTCTGACCCATATAAGACCCGACGGCGACACGCTCGGAAGTGCGGCGGCACTGTGCTCCGCGCTCAGAAGGCTCGGGAAAAACGCCGCGCTTTATAATAATCCGGACATAACGAAGAAATATACGAAGTACGTTGATGCGTATATCGCCCGCGATTTTGAGTATAAGCATACGGTTGCCGTAGACGTTGCGGAAACGCAGATGCTCGCTGTGGGCTTTGAGGGCAAGATCGAGCTGTGCATCGACCACCATTCTTCAAATTCGCACTATGCCGATGAGCTTTTGCTCAATTCCGCCAAGGCATCCTGCGGCGAAATCGTCCTTGAGGTAATTAAAGAACTGTGCGCCGACGTAACGCCCGAGGAGGCGAGCCTTCTTTATATGGCGGTTTCCACCGACTGCGGCTGCTTCCGCTACGCCAACGTAACAGAGGAGACCTTCTCTGCCGCAAGTGAGCTTCTGCACTACGGCGCAGACCTAAAAAACCTCAACTTTGACCTGTTCAGGCAGATGTCCAGAGCGAGAATGACCCTTGAGGGCTCGATACTTTACGGTCTTAAGTATTTCTTCGGCGGTAAGGTCGTAGCCGCGACCATAACGCTTGAAACGATGAAGGAGACCGGAGCGAGCGAAAATGACTGCGACGATATTGCGGGGATCCCCGGCAAGGTCGAGGGCTGCCTCGTGAGCCTTCTCATCCGTCAGCTCGATACCGAAAAATGCAAGGTTTCCGTCCGCTCACGCGACGGCTTTGACAGCAGCGCGCTGTGTGCACGCTTCGGCGGCGGCGGTCACAAATTGGCTTCCGGCTGCACGATAGCGGCAGACCCTGACGAAACGCTGCGCCGTCTGATAGACGCAATTTCCGAGGTAATTGAATGAACGGCATCATCCTCGTTGATAAGCCGCAGGACTGGACTAGCCATGATGTCGTTGCAAAGCTGCGCGGTATTCTGCACGAGCGGCGCATCGGTCACTCCGGAACGCTCGATCCTCTTGCGACGGGGCTTCTCGTTGTGTTCGTCGGCAGGGCAACTCGCGCGGTCGAATTTGCCGAAGCTGACAGCAAGGAGTATATTGCGGGTCTGCGCCTCGGCATAGCGACCGATACGCAGGACATAAGCGGCAGTATCATTTCGCGCTGCGATGCCATACCCTCGCGGGAGACTGTGATTTGCGCCGTTAACAGCTTTGTGGGTGAGATCGACCAGATACCGCCCATGTATTCGGCGATAAAGGTCGGCGGGAAAAAGCTCTATGAGCTTGCCCGCCGCGGAGAGAGCGTTGAGCGCAAAAGCCGCAGGATAAGCATCAATTCCATTGATATCATCGGTGAGGACGGCGATGATCTGCTGCTTAAAGTAAGCTGCTCCAAGGGCACTTATATCAGGACTCTTTGCCACGATATAGGTGAAAAGCTCGGCTGCGGAGCCTGCATGAGCAGCCTGCGCCGCACCGCAGCGGGTGTGTTTTTGATCGAAAACGCGCACGGCATCGAGGAGATTCAAGCCGCTGCCGCAAGCGGAGACTTGCAAAATTTTCTGCTGCCGCTCGACACGCTGTTTGCTCAATATCCCGTACTTGCGGTTAATGAAAACCGCGCAAAACGGCTTAAAACCGGTAATATTATTAA
>USPI01000120.1 GCA_900556535.1 uncultured Eubacteriales bacterium
CTGACATGCCCCCGGCATGTCATTCACTCCCGCGCCGCCGCTTCGCTACCCCTCAAGCTCCCCCGCTGCGCGGTTATCTTTCATCAGCAGCATAGTTTCTTTGACAGCCTAAATTCCCCTGCATCGTGCAATACGATGCAGGGGAATTATTTATTCTTCATTCTTCGATCTTTATCTCGTCGCCCTTTTTGACCGTGCCGGATTCGAGCACCTTTACGAATATGCCCTCGCGCGGCATGACGCAGTCGCCGGCCGCCTTGCGGATGGCGCAGTCGCTGTGGCACTCCTTGCCTATCTGCGTCACCTCGCACAGCGCCGTGCCGATGCGAAGCCTTGTTCCGACGGGCAGGGTATGCACCGCCATGCCCTCAACGAGTATATTTTCGGCAAAAGCGCCGTGCTTGAGCTCGAAGCTGAGCTTTTCCTGGAGCTTTGCAACGCTGTCAACGGACAAAAGACTTATCTGTCTGTGCCAATTTCCCGCGTGGGCGTCGCCCTCGATGCCCCAATCCTTGCGAAGCGTCGCCTCGGGTATCTCATGCTTTTGGATACCGCGCACCTCGCTTATGCAAATTGCCGTTACCTTAGCCATTATTCAGCCTCCTATACGATACATACTGCGCCGCGCCTCGCTGCGCTCCGTGGCAGAGAGCGCAACGTGCATCTGCGGCTTATGCGACACTGCCGTGAGTATCGCCTGCCTGAGCTGCTCGCCGTGCAGCCCGCGCACACTCAGCTCCTCGGCAGAGTGCAGACAGGGCTTCAGGCAGCCGTCCGCAGTCAGGCGCAGACGGTTGCACTCGGCGCAGAAATGGTTGCTCAGTGGGCTTATGAGCCCGACCTCGCCCTTTGCGCCGGGGAGCCTGTACAGCCGCGCGACGGTGTGCTTTTCGCTCGGCACGGGCACGAGCTGCGGCAGACGCTCAAGCACGGTGCTGTCCGGCAGATACGCATGCTTGGGGAAGTCTCCGGTGTTGCCGATGGGCATGAGCTCGATAAATCTAAGCTGCACGGGATAGCGCACGGTCATTTCCGCAAGAGTCTCGATCTCGTCGTCGTTAAAGCCGCCTATGAGCACGGTGTTGAGCTTCACGGGGCTCATCCCCGCCGCCATTGCCGCGCGAATTCCCTCAAGCGCGTCCGAGAGCCTGCCGCCGCGGGTTATCTCCGCGTATTTTTCCGGCACGAGCGTGTCGAGGCTTATATTTATCCTGCGTATCCCCGCCTTGTAAAGCTCCTCGGCGCATGGCGCAAGCAGCGTGGCGTTCGTCGTCATGCTCATGTCCTCGATGCCCTGCACGGCGCCCAGTTCGCGCACGAGGGGGATGATATCGCTTCTGACAAGCGGCTCGCCGCCCGTTATGCGCAGCTTTTTCATGCCAAGCTCAGCCGCGGCGCGCGCTATTTCGACAAATTCGTCGGCGCTCATCGCCGTGCGGCACGGACACTCCGCCATGCCGTCCGGCGGCATACAGTAGCGGCAGCGCAGATTGCAGCCGTCCGTCACCGACATACGCAGATATTCGATTTTTCTGCCGTAAGCGTCTGTCATTTTTGCTTCTCCGTTTATTCGCAGAATACTCCTCTGCTCTTTCTGAACGCGCTGATGCGCTCGTCGCGGATGACGCCGTCCTTTATGACGGTCGCCTTCTTGAGCGATTCGGGGTATTCGTCAAAGTCCTTTTCGACGATGGTGTCGATGTAGTTTGCAATGCCCTCGCTGAGCACCTTCGTGACGGTGATGGGGTACATTGCGGGGGTGTTGTCAACGGCGTAGTGGATAACTCCGTCCACGGTGTAGACGGGGTCGTCGATGGTCGTCGGGTGGGAGGTCTCTATCTCAAGATAGGGGTCGCAGCTCACGTCGATGATGAGCGTGCCGGGCTTCATCTTTTTGAGGTCCTCCTTGTAGATTATCCTGTCCGTGCGGGAGGTGTCCCACATGACGCAGTTTATGAGCACATCGTAATCGAACATATTCTTGCGGAAGAGCTGCTCGAGGCGGTGGCTGTAAACATCGACCTTCGCGCCGAGGCCGTGCAGGATGCGCATTGCACCCTTTGCGGTCTGACCGTTGCCGAGGATGGCCACACGGGTGTCATAGGGCATCTTGCCGCAGTAGCGGAAGGCCTGCATGACGGCTGCCTCGCCCGCGACCTCGCGGTTGCGGTAGAAGATATAGCGGCCGTTCTCGAATATCTCCTCCCATGCGATGACGGTGTGCTTTTTGCGGATCATGTCGCTCGTGAAATCAATATTCTGCACCGCGTGCGCCCAGCCGAACATTATCTTGCTCCGGCTTATCTCGTCAAGGTAGTCCGCGTCGCCGAGCTTAACGTCGGTGATAACATCGCAGGCGAGAGCCTGCTCGCGGGATACGATGTTAGCACCGTGTGCGCGGTACTCCTCGTCAAGAGCGCCGACCGCCTCGCCGTAGCCCTCTTCAAAATAGAGCTTATCTACGTTTTTTATATTATCAAGCTGCTCGGGCAGCAGTGCGCGGCGACCCTCGCCGTTTTTGTGGCTTATGAGAAATCCTATCGTTTTCATATCTTGCTTTTCCTTTCCGTTTACCATTTTTTCAGAGCGTACTTTTTGGCCTTGAGCGCGAGCTTATCGCGGAAGAAGGCCTTGAACTCCTCCGAGTGCTCCGCGACCTTGTGCAGATCCTGATGTATGTTTATCTCGATTATCTTGAACCCGTCGTCGGTTATCGCAATGTCAAAGCCGAGGTATTCAAGCTCCGGCATGAAGCGGCATATATCCGTTATGCCCTTTTTCATGAGCTCCCAGTTGGGCACCGTGCCCTCTATCTCAACTCCCGTGTCCGGATGTATCGGACATGGCGTAAAGACGTGGTTTATTATCTTCTGCGGGCAGTAGTAATGTCCCGTGGGTATGTCGATCTTTGCGCAGATGCCGCCGTAGCCGACGTTGTCGGTAAAGCCCGTGGAGGAGGAGCCGATGCGCATATAGGTCTGCATGATCTTCGGCTCGTATGCCGTCTGGTTTACGACCGCAACGCGGATCGTGTTGACGGAATAGGGGTAAATTTTCTTGAGCTCGCGGTGCATAAAGAGATACTCGGTGACGATATAAATGGACTTAAACTCCGATATCATCGCAACTATCTCGTCCTGCGTCATTTCCTTGCCGTTTATGAGATATTTTTCTCCGTCATACTCCATGCGGTAGAAGCCGTCGCCGTGGGTGCCGGAGGAGGGCTTGAGCGCGAGCAGCTTTTCGCGGCGCAGCAGGCGGAACAGCTCGTCAAACGATGCGCCGAAGCCCTCGGGAATATCCTGAAGCGCCTTTATGCACGTTTCGCCCTGCATTTTTATTATGTCGTAATAATACTTCGCAAAATACTGCTTATACGGCTCAAAGACAAATCTCGTCGTCGTTTTGTCGTTTATCCATATCTGATAGTCGTTGTTTATTCTGTTGAGCCAGTGATACTGATAGTCGGACAGGAAGTTTTTATAATTATCCTTCGTGAGCCCGTACTGCTTTATTCTGAACGAGAGGAAGCCGCGCTTATAGCACCATATTTTCTGCGCGAGCGTCGTGTCCTTGTTGTGGCGCAGATCGTCCCAAACGGAGGTAAGCCAGAGCTTTTCCATGTAGGGGCGCATTCCCGGGCGGCAGAAGCGGTGGACGAAGGCCTTATAGCGCTTGTACTTAAACGCCTTAAACCACTTTTCCCTCGTCACGACGACGGTCTCGCGCTTTTTCTCAAGCCGCTCGAGCAGGAAATCGTTGAGCTGCTTGCTGTGCGCGACGGGAGGCAGCGCGGGGTTAGTGTCAACGGAGTCGATTATAAAGCCGTCCCGCGTCGGGATAACACCGACGGAGAAATATTCGATCTCGCTCATAAAGCGGGCAAGGCGCGTGACCTCGGCGCATATTTCGTCCCAGCGCTCGAGCTTTTCGCCGTCTACAATGCCCTCGCGGGAGACTGCGCGGCAGCTCTCCTTGCCGTCAACGAGTTTGGTTTCGTAAAAGTCCAAAAGCCGTGTCGAGCTCAGCTTCTCGTTTGCGACGTAGATGCGCAGCATTCTCGCCTCAGAAGGCTCGACCTTGTACGGTTCTGCTATGACGTAGCCGTATTTAAAGGTCGAAATAAGCTCATAGAGGCTGTCCTTATCGTAGCTGTCGCGCTTGCAGGGATTTTCCTCAAAATTCTCGGGCAGCTCCTCGGGAAGCTCGGTGACGAGATACTCCCTGTCGTACTGACTGCCCGCAAGCTCCATGCGCGCGCGGCTGAGCTCGTCGGGGAGCAGCTTATATTCGCCCTGCCCCACGCGCACGATCCTGTACGCGCTGCGGTAAGCCGAAAATCTGTCGGGACGGATGATGAGCTCGCCCTTTTCCTCAAGCAGCTTTATGAAATCGTCGTAGTTTTCGCCGTGTGCGCGGGAAACGGTGTCTATCGGGAGAAAAATCTTCTTCTCCTCGCGCTCTATAATGTTAAAATAAAGCTTCGGCAGATGCTCGCGGTAATCAACGAGCACCTTGTTCGCGGTCACGAGATCGTGCACCCATTTGGTGAAGCTGTTGTTAAACGGCTTAAGGTACATATAATCCAGATCCGTTATGTAATTCGTCTCCGGATGATTTTTAAGATCGTACTTTGCGATGCTGTCGGAGAAATATTTATGCTGATGCGCCCATTTCTTATCCGCCTTGGAAACTCCGTTGTCGGTCTTGAGATCCTTCACCGTCTTTCGATAGTAGGAATTTGCAAGCCGCCTCGAATAGCCCTGCCTGAGCCATGGACGGATAAACATCTCGCGCTTTACGCGCTCTATTATGCCCATTATGCTGTGTCCTCTCTGCCATAAATATAAT
>USPI01000121.1 GCA_900556535.1 uncultured Eubacteriales bacterium
CAGATGATCGGTAAGTAAATATCACAACCCACCGCAGGAGGGCGTCACCGGACGTGCTCCTGCGATATTTTATGTAAACCTCACAATGCGGCAGATTTTGCGCGGCAGGCAGTGTAAATTCTCAATATACTACGGTGTATAGGAGGTACACTTATGCAAGCGACAAAACTGCGCCCCGGCACGCGGCGGGGCGGCGTCATCTGGCTGCCGGCGGACGAGCTTGAGCCGAATCCCGTGCAGCCGCGCAAAAATTTCCCCGACGGCGAATTGCAGGAGCTGAGCGAGTCCATCGCGCAATACGGCATTTTAAACCCGCTCACGGTGCGTCTGCGCGAGAGCAGATACGAGCTTATCGCGGGCGAGCGAAGGCTCCGCGCCGCGCGCCTTGCCGGTCTTAACGAGGTGCCGTGCATCCTGCTGGACGTGGGGCTTGAGGACGCGAGCCTAATTGCCCTTGTCGAAAATCTTCAGCGGCGCGACCTGGATTTCATCGAGGAAGCAAATGGGCTGAGCCAGCTCATACGGCTTTTCGGCATGAGCCAGGAGGAGGCGGCGCGCAGGATAGGCAAGTCGCAGTCCGCCGTTGCCAATAAGCTGCGGCTGCTCAAGCTGCCGGAGGACGTGCTCACGGCGCTGCGCGACAATGCTCTGACCGAGCGCCACGGCAGGGCTCTGCTGCGCCTTGCCGACGAAAACGCGCAGCGGATGGCGCTGGGGTACATAATAGACCACGATCTTAACGTCGCCTCGACCGACAGCTATGTCGATTCGCTGCTCGCCGAGGCCGAGCGGGAGGAGAAGCCCGAAGTCAGGCGGACGTTTATCATGAAGGACGTGCGCGTTTTCGTGAACACCATTTTGCACGGGCTCGACCTGATGAAGCAGGGCGGCATCGCGGCGGGCATGAAGCGCGAGGAGACCGAGGATGAGCTTATCCTGACGATATCCATACCGAAAAACAAGAGCGAATAGGACGAACATATGCCGCCGTAGGATAATACGGCGGTATTTATATGTGCTTGGGTATGGAGGCGAGGGCATGATAAGCTATTTTTCCGAGCTAAGATACAAGGAAGTGATAGACATTCACTCGGGCAGGCGGCTGGGCTATGTGTGCGATGCGGAGCTTGACGAGTGTCAGGGGCAGCTCATATCGCTCATAACGCCCGGCAGAGCAAGGTTTTTCGGGCTTTTCGGGCGCGAGGACGACTACGTTCTGCCGTGGAAATGCATCGAGCGTATAGGCTCGGACATCATTCTCGTGCGCACCGAGGACTCACAGCCGCGCCGCCACAGAGAAAAAAGAAAATTTTTTTGACAAAATGGCAAAAAACTATTGAAAAAACTGTGCAATTCTGATATTATATCAAGGCATTTCGCACGGACGCAGACTTTTCTCCATGTGGCTACGGCTTGGGGAGAGGGTTGAAGCGTTCGGAGGAAAAAACAAATTCAGGAGGAAATAACAAATGTCAGTAGTATCTATGAAGCAGCTGCTGGAAGCAGGTGTCCACTTCGGTCACCAGACCCGCCGCTGGAACCCCAAGATGGCCGAATACATCTACATGGAGCGTAACGGCATCTACATCATCGACCTTCAGAAGACCGTCAAGAAGCTTGAAGAGGCTTACAGCTTCGTCCGCGACGTTGCTGCAAACGGCCAGAGCATCCTGTTCGTCGGCACCAAGAAGCAGGCGGCAGAGGCAGTCAAGGAAGAAGCTTCCCGCGTCGGTATGTACTATGTCAACGCACGTTGGCTCGGCGGTATGCTCACCAACTTCAAGACCATGCGCACCCGTATAGATCGCCTTGCACAGCTCAAGAAGATGCAGGAGGACGGCACCTTCGATATGCTTCCCAAGAAGGAAGTCATGAAGCACCTCGGCGAGATGGAGAAGCTCGAGAAGTACCTCGGCGGCGTTAAGGACATGAAGAAGCTCCCCGGCGCAATGTTCGTTGTTGACCCCCGCAAGGAGCACAACGCAATTGCCGAGGCCCGCAAGCTGCACATCCCCATCGTTGCTATCGTTGACACTAACTGCGACCCCGATGAGGTCGATTACGTTATCCCTGCAAACGACGACGCTATCCGCGCCATCCGCCTGATCGCTTCCACCATGGCAAACGCCGTTCAGGAAGGCCGTCAGGGCGCCGACGCCGAGGTCGAGGAGACCATGGCAGAGGCAGAGGCCGAGAAGGTCGAAGAGGAATAATCAAAAGCCCCCTGTCGGGTCTTTTGAGCCGCAAACACACTTGATCGATCAGCAGATCCAAAAAACCGTAAGGGAGCGATCCTGCTCCCTTTCTTAAATACTACAGGAGGAAAATGTTATGGCATTTACAGCACAGGACGTAAAAACTCTCCGTGAGATGACCGGCGTCGGCATGATGGACTGCAAGAAGGCTCTCAGCGAGTGCGACGGCGATATGGATAAGGCCGTTGAGTATCTGCGCGAGAAGGGTCTTGCCAAGGCCGCAAAGAAGGCCGGCCGCATCGCAGCGGAAGGCATGGCTTATGCACAGGTTTGCCCCGAGTGCGGCGTAGGCGCTGTCGTTGAAGTCAACTGCGAGACCGACTTCTGCGCAAAGAGCGAGCCGTTCGTTGCATTCGTTAAGGATATCTGCAAGGTAGTCCTCAAGGACGCACCCGCAGACGTCGATGCACTCATGCAGTGCAAGTACCCCGACAGCGAGCTGACCGTCGCCGAGATCATGCCCGAGAAGGTCATGGCCATCGGTGAGAATCTTCAGATCCGCCGTTTCGCACGCTTCGATAAGAACACCTCCGTCGCTTACGTTCACGCAGGCGGCAAGATCGGCGTTCTCGTCAACCTCGAGACCGAGGGCGGCATTGACGCAAGCGAGGTCGGCAAGAACGTCGCAATGCAGATCGCAGCTCTCAACCCCCGCTTCTGGGACAAGAGCGAGGTCACCGCTGACGTCCTCGAGGAGGAGAAGAAGGTCGCTCTCGCGCTCATGAACAACGACCCGAAGATGGCTGCAAAGCCCGAGCAGGTCAAGGAAAAGATCGTCATGGGCAAGATGAACAAGTTCTACGAAGAGAACTGCCTGCTCCAGATGGAGTTCGTTCGCGGCGATCTGTTCCAGGGCAGCGTCGAGAAGTACATCGCAGACGCAGCAAAGAAGCTCGGCGGCAGCATCAAGTTTGCCGGCGCAGTCCGTTTCCAGACCGGTGAAGGCATCGAGAAGAAGGAAGAGGACTTCGCAGCTGAGGTCGCAGCTCAGATGAACATGGGCAAGTAATTGCACCGAGTAATTTAACACCTCTTACGGCGGCAGCGTTTTTCGCTGCCGTCGTTTTTTGCGCAAAAATGCAGAACACCCCCGACAGAGCCTGAGCCCTGCCGGGGGTGCCCTTATAAGGAGACATGAAGAAAAGCTTATTTATTGCCCGTGTGTCCGCCCTGAGGCGGCTCGCCGGCGGGCTTTGCCCCGCCCTGAGGGGGCTCGGCTCCCGCATTGCCGGGGCTGCCGCCGGGCCGCATACCGCCCATGCCGCCGCCAGCGTTTCCGACAGAAACGCTTCCGCTTTGCACCGCGGCGGTAGCGACCTCGTCCGTGCCGGAGTAGAGGTCTGCGTCCTCGCCGTCGGAAAGCTCGGCTGCGGAGAAGAACACGAAGGCTGCGTTGCATGGGGCGTCGGAGGAGAAAAGCTCCTTGCCGTCGGAGGCCTTTACGGATACCTGCGCGCCGCTTTTTGCAAGCCCTGCCGTGCCGGAGTCGGAGGCGAAGGTCACGCAGGGCTGCTGCGCCGAGAGGCAGAGCCCCATGCCGCTGCTGCCGCCGGCTGCGAATACCGTGCCGCCGCTTACGGTCACTGTGCCGTCTGCGTCAAGGGGCTGATCGTCTGCCCTGCTTGCCGTCCACACAGCGACCGTGCCGCCTGAGATGTTGAGGTCGCCGTTTGAGTCGAAGCCGTCGCCGTCGGTGGAGTAGGCGCTGATACTGCCGCCTGAGATGTTTATCGAAAAGTCGTAGTCGCTCAGATCGGAGTTTGCAGCGTTCAGGCAATCGTCGGACGAGATGATGTCGATGCTGCCGGAGAGAATGTTGAGCTGCGCCGCCTCAAGCCCCTCGGAGCACTGCGTGACGGTTATCGCGGGGCCGTCCGTGTCCTGTGCGCCGACGTTCATGATAAGGTCGCAGTGCACGGCATCGTCGCCCGCCGAGACGGTGATGCTACCGCTTTCGAGGTTCAGAAGCTGCTGCGCGTTTATCGCGTCGTTAACCGGGGCGCTTATGTCGAGCGTGAGCTCCTTTATCGTGAGCGAGGCCTCGCCCTCGGAATCTGTCGTCTCGCCGGATTTGATACCGTTTTTGCCGTTCGCGGTGATGCTCAATTCGCCGCTGCCGCACAGCGTTACCTTCGAGCCGTCCTTGCATTTTATGACGGCGCTTTCGGCATTGGTATTGTCGGGGTTATCGTCGGAGTTATTTGCGCTTGAGTCCGCGAGCGAGTTTTTGCTGCTGGAGACCGCCGCTATGGTGACCTCGGTGGACTTGCCGCAAATGATGGGCGCCGTGTCGGAGCTCGTGAGGCTAAGGCCGTTTAAAACGAGCGTCACGCCCGTCGTGCCCTTCTTGACACTTACAGAGCCGTCCGAGCAGCTTCCCGTGAGCGCATATGTGCCCGCGCCCGTTATCGTGAGCGTGCTGCCGTCTATTTCATAGCCCTCGCTGCCGCCCTGTGCGGTGATGCCGCCGCTCGTGAAATTAAATGTCGTGTCCGCCTCGTAGACGCCGTCTGAAAACCGCGCATTCGTGCGTCTCCGCACCACCATCTAGGCCATCGGTTATAACTGTCAGTATGGTATCACGCAAAA
>USPI01000122.1 GCA_900556535.1 uncultured Eubacteriales bacterium
GCGAATGCCCCGCCTATACGCTCCTGCTCCTCGCCCGTGCTGTGGGGATGTACTAAGTCGATAGCCCATAATGCGGCTGGTGAGAAAAAAGGACGCTTCGGCGTCCTTTCTTCGTCTTCGGCAAAAGCGGGATAGTGCTCCGGCGCTATACAAACGGCATCACTGCACTGCTTGCGCCACGAAAAAAACGGCACAGCCGAAGCTGTACCGTTTTGTGCGGAGTTATTAAAATCAATGATGCTCGTTCGTGCCCTTGTCGCCCACGCCGAAGTGGAGCTCCTTCATGCCCTCGACCTCGTCGCAGATGTCCTTGAGCTGGCAGACCGTGCAGTCCGTGGGCAGACCCTCCATGATGTGGGTCAGGGTGTTGGTGATGGCGTCCGCCTTCTTTGCATTGTCGAGCATTGCGGCAAAATCAAGAGAGGGATCGGTAACGAAAATGACCTTGACGTTCAGAACGTTGGGGTCTTTTTTGTACGCCTCGATATAGCGATAGCCGATCTGCTCGAAGTTTATGCCGCGCTTGAGCGCCTTCTTGGAAACGCGGATCTGCTCGCGGTGGCTCTCCGGCGACATACGCACCATGTAGCCCTCGGGGTAGACGTGATACTTGCAGAATTCGATATCCTTGAGTGCGCGGTAGACCTCCTCGTCCTCGCCCTCAAGAACGCCGACGCGCAGCAGAACGATACGCGCAAAGGGGACGTCCTTCTTGATGGCCTTGAGGTCGGAGCCGTAAAGCAGGACCTCGTCTTTGTTGACAAGCTCAGAGCTCGTTGTGGGGCAGATGTAATTTGCCGAGCCGAGACCGAGAGCGCCGAGCTCATACGCAGCGTCAGACTGCAAAACGAGCTCTGCCGAGCCGAGGTCGGGCCATGCCTTGCCGGGCTTGTAGCCCCAAACCTTGGGTCTTGCGGCGCTGAGGATCTTGTTCGTGCTTTCTATAAGAGGATTGTAAAGTTCCATGCTGTGTCTCCTTTAACTCTTTAATTCCTTTGAGTATATTATAGACGCTCGGAAGCAAAAAACGTGTAGCAAATTCTACAACAAATTATAAATGTTAAAATAATTGCATAGCCGTGAAAAAGGCAATAAAAAACGGAGTCTTTTGACTCCGTTTTATGATGTTGGGCCGCTGCGTCAGAATGAGCCGCCGCGTCCGCCGTGGGTGGATCCGCTCGAGGAGGTGTGCGTACTGCTGAAGTTGCCTCCCGAGCCGAAGCCGCCGCCGGACGAGCCGCTGCCCTTGTCGTCATCCTTCGGCTTTTCGGTCTTTGTGACCGTTCTGTACAGATAGGTGTCGTTGCTTTCCGTGAGGTCAAAGCTGCCCTCGCGGACATAGTCGGAGGCCTCCGCCTTCATATGCACGGACTTCATGCCGCTCTTCATTACGGTCATAACGATGACGGCGACGATCAGACCGATAACGAGCGCATAGGCGACCCAGTTCCAGTATAGGCCGAGCGGGACGTGCTCGGAGCTGTCCGGAGACGGATCGCTCGTGTCAATGGGGGAGAAGTCGTCGGGATCGAAATTGTCCGGAGTTGTGCCGCTCGGGTCGTCATAGGCGCGCTCAAGATAGGTGTTGCAGCCGCTAACGAAGCTGCTCGCCGCGCCGTACCAATCGCCGTCGGACAAATACGGCACGATCTCACCCGCCATTGCGTCAAGGTATGCATCGGGGAAGGCGAAGATGGCGTATCCGTGAGTCGTGATGTGCCATACTCTCTCGCTCTGACTGAGCAGCAGGAGAATACCGTCGCGGTTTTTGCCGATGCCGAAGTCGTTGTAGTCGAAGTAATCGTCGGCGTACTCCTCGGCGGTTTTGCCGTCAAGCGAGTCCACGGTCAGAATGGCAACGTCAACGCCGTATTTTGCGACGATCTTATCTATCCTGCTGTTGAGGTTGGCAGCGTCAAGCTCTTCAAAAAGCTCCTCGAAGTCATAAACATGATTTACTGCGGTCTTTTCGCCGGCCTCAAGCGTAATATAGGTGTCGCAGTCCATGACAAAGCTGTACGCTGCGTTGTACCAATCGCCATCGTTCATGTACGACGAAAAGTTATCTGCCATCTCATCGACGCGCTCGGCGGTGAAAATGTCCTTCGCGGCGCCGAAGCGGGTGATGCACCAATAGTTTTCGCCGGCGCTCATAAGAAGAATGATGCCGCGGCTGTCGTCGCCTATGCCGATACCGTTATTGTTGTAGAATTCCTCCGTGCACTCCTCGGCGGTCTTGCCGTCGAACGAGCCGACCGTCGTCACCGCAACGCCGATATCGTAATTGCAGCTTATGTAATTGAGCCAGCTGTCAAGGTCCTCGACCTGCTCCTTCGTGAGCAGCCCCTCATTGTCATACACTCGGCTTGCCGAGGCGTCGGCAAATGCCGCTGCCGAGAATGAGCATATGAGCACGAGCACCAAAAGAACGGATAATAGCTTCTTTTTCATGTCATACACCTCCTCAACCCATCAGCGTCCATATCAGGAAATATGATATGAGCGAGACCGCGCCGCAGATCGAGCAGAAATATTTCCAGTACCTGCCCTTGTCAATAGGCAGGTCGCCGACGAATTTTCCTGTCTGACCGTTCATGGCGAAGGTGTATTTGTTGCCGTTCCATGTTGTGTTGAGTATCCAAACGGGGTAGAGGGCGTATTTCTTCTGTCCTCCGGAAAGGGAAACGGACGAGCTTTCGGGTATGACGCTTGTATAGGCCGAGGAGACGGTCGAGGAGAGCATTTGCTCTGCGCTCTTCTTAACTCTCTCGTTTGCGCGCTCATTGCACACTTCCGCCGCAACGTCGTATTTGTCGGCAAGGTAGCCCGCCAGATACGCCGTCTGAAAATCCACGGCTTCGGAGAAGTTAAACGGCTCTATGGACTCCATGAGATCGTCCGGCATACTCTTCGAGCCGTCCACGGGAATGTGCTCAAAGCCCATTTTTCCGCAGCGCGAAATTGCATAAAAGCTCGTTTCCGTGTAGTCGTAGTTTTTGTCCGACCACGCGCGCACCTTAGTTGCGCGATAGCGTGCGCGAGCGTCCGCGTCCGTGTCAAACAGCCAAAACGGAACGTAAACTCCCTTAACTTCGTCAATGTGATTCTCGCTGCTGAATACCTTCGGCAGGAGCTTTTTGCCGCTCAGATGCTTTTTGAGCGCGGCCTTTGCGGCGGCCTTGTCGAGCTTAAAGGGAATGATATAATCCGGGCAAAGCTCGCCCTTGAGCTGGGATTTGAATATGACGGGGTTGCCGCAGTAGGGGCAGCTCATTGCAGACGTGGTCTCCTCGGCGATTATCTCGCCTCCGCACGAGGAGCAGACGTAGATGTTCATTCCAGACTCCTCGTCGAAATGAGCCCTCTCGTCCTCCTTCCATTCCAGCTCGTCGTCCTTATCGCCCTTGAGCTCCGCATCGTAGCTCTTGAGCGTTTCCAAATCAAATTCGGTGTCGCAGTAGGGACATTTCATCTTGCCGCTGGCGCCGTCGTAGGCTATGGCACCGCCGCAGCACGGACATTTGTATTGCAGCATAGTATCCATAACTTTTCACTCCTTATTTGCGGTCGTTATCATCAAACGGGTCGCCGCATTCGGGGCAGAACTTGGGCGGGTGAGCGGGATCCTCGGGCTCCCAGCCGCACTTATCGCAGCGGTAAAGCGGGGCGCTCTCGGGCTTCTTCGCGCCGCATTCGGAGCAGAACTTGCCCTTGTTCACCGCACCGCAGGAGCATACCCAGCCGTTCTGCGCAGGTCTGGGGGAGCCGCACTCGGTGCAGAATTTTCCCGTGACCGTCGCGCCGCAGGAGCAGGTCCACGCGTCCGCAGCGGGAGCAGCGGGAGCCGCAGGAGCGGGCTGCGCAGGCTGCACCGGCTGCTGAGGCTGCACTGGCTGCTGTGCTTGCTGCTGCTGCCCCATGGCATAGAGATTCTGTGCGTTCATTCCGCCGCCGGCGTTCATTGCCATACCCATGCCCATAAAGCCGGTCATGGCGCCCGCGCTGTTTCCTGCCGCCGTTTTCATCGCGTCCGCCTGAGCGCCGACGAGGGTCGCCGCCGCCATGGTCGGGTCGCGCATGACTGCCGAGCGCTGGAGCGTCTTTATCATCTCCGCGTCCTCGTCCGGCAGCGTCACGGAGCCGAGCGCAATGCTCACGACCTGCAGACCGCGCAGTGCTCCCCATTTTTCCGACAGAGCCGCATTCATCGCGTTTTCAAGCTCGGTGTTGTGGCTGACTATCTGATTCGGGCGCATCTCGAGATCGGACAGGCGTCCGAAGGCAGGCTGAAGCGCGCTTATAAACTCGGTCTTGAGCTGACCGTCGAGCTCGTCGCGGGTGTATTCCTCCGAAACATTTCCGCAGACGTTCGTGTAAAACAGAAGAGGGTCTGCTATTTTGTATGAATAAACGCCCGAGCAGCGCACCGAAACGTCAACGTCAAGCCCTATCTTGCTATCAACGACGCGGAAGGGGATGGGATTGGGAGTTCCGAACTTGTTGTCGATGAGCTCTTTGGTGTTAAAATAGTAAACGCGCTGATCCTTCGCGGTGTCGCCGCCGAAGGTAAAACGCTTGCCGAGCGTGCGGAAGCTCTCCCTGATGCTCTCGCCGAGGTTGCCGGCAAAGATGCTCGGCTCGCTGGAGGTGTCGTATGTATACTGACCCGGCTCCGCGCAGACCTCGACTATCTTTCCCTGCTCAACGATCATCATGCACTGTCCGTCGGCCACCGCGATGCCCGAGCCGTTGGAAATGATGTTGTCGCTGCCCTTGGTGTTCGAGGATCTTCCGCTGATCTGCTTGCGGCCCTT
>USPI01000123.1 GCA_900556535.1 uncultured Eubacteriales bacterium
ATCACAAAGAGAAAAAAATAGGGTCGGGCCGTTCGGTTCGATCCATAAATGCCGAAAAAATGCGAAAAGAGAGAAGGAGCCATGAAAAAGACATTATACAGCCTTATGCTTTCCGATGAAGTCGTCGCCGAGGTGGACAGACTTGCCCACAGACTCGGAACGAACCGCTCGAATCTCATAAACCAGATCCTCGCCGAGCACGTTGACCTTGTCACGCCGGAGCGGCGAATAAACGATATTTTCTCCGCGATGGAGCGCCTGATGACCCCCTCGCGCGAGCTCGTGCCGTTTTTCGCGCCCAATGCGCTGACGATGTCGCTCAAGTCCTCGCTTGAGTATAAATACCGCCCCACTGTTAAATACGAGGTGGAGCTGTACCGCGGCGACAGCGACAGTCTGGGCGAGCTGACGGTCGTGTTCCGCACGCAGTCGGCGGCGCTCATCAGATCCATGACCGAGTTCTTCCGCATATGGAAGAGCATCGAGGACGCGCATCTGCGCCCCGTAATGGGACAGAATGCGCCCGACTATGCCCTGTATGAGGGCAAATTTATCCGTTCCATCGCGATCCCGACGCGCGATTGCAGCTCGCAGGAGCTTGCAAACGTCATCTCGGAATATATAAAGCTCTTTGACACGATGATGAAGGGATACCTCGCAGGCAAGCTCAATGCCCGCGATATTGAAGCCTGCTACTATTCACAGCTCAGGAGAGCGGAAATACTTATCTGATTTTGTCTGAGCTCCAATTCATTTAAAAGAAGGTGTTTTTATGAATGCACAGAACTTCACTCAGAAAACTCTCGAAATGCTCCAGACCGCAAAATCCATGGCGATGGAGAACAATAATCAGTATATAACCCCGGAGCATATGCTCTATGCGCTCGTAGATCAGGACGGCGGTCTTATCCCGTCGCTGTTTGGCAAGATGGGCGTTGACTGCAACGCGGTGCTCTCCGAGCTCGACACGGCCATAAACGCCATGCCCAAGGTCTCCGGCGACTATGACATCTATCTTTCCCGCGAGGCCGAGCGCGTCATGAACGCTGCCGAGAAATCGGCAAAGAGCCTGGGCGACGAGTACCTTTCCGTCGAGCACGTCGTGATCGGCATCTTCGCCTCCCCGACCGCCGCAATAAAGCGCATTTTCGATTCCCACGGCATCACGAAGGCCAAATTCACCGAGGAACTTTCCAAGGTCAAGAAGGGACCCGTCACGGGCGATAACCCCGAAAACAGCTACGATGCCCTCGGCAAATACGGCACCGACCTTGTTGAGCGTGCGCGCAGCAATAAGCTCGACCCCGTCATCGGCCGTGACACCGAGATAAGAAACGTCATTCGCATTCTTTCGCGTAAGACGAAGAATAACCCCGTGCTCATCGGCGAGCCGGGCGTCGGCAAAACCGCCATCGCCGAGGGTCTTGCCCAGCGTATCGTGCGCGGCGACGTGCCCGAGGGACTTAAAAACAAGACCATTTTCTCGCTGGATATGGGCGCGCTTATTGCAGGCGCAAAGTACCGCGGCGAGTTCGAGGAGCGTCTGAAGGCGGTGCTTGAGGAGGTAAAGCAGTCCGACGGACGGATAATCCTCTTTATTGATGAGCTGCATACCATCGTCGGCGCCGGCAAGACCGAGGGCAGCATGGACGCCGGCAACCTCTTAAAGCCTATGCTTGCGCGAGGCGAATTGCACTGCATCGGCGCGACCACCCTTGACGAGTACCGCAAGTACATCGAAAAGGACGCCGCTCTCGAGCGCAGATTCCAGCCCGTGCAGGTCGATGAGCCTACCGTCGAGGACACAATTTCCATCCTCCGCGGACTCAAGGAGCGCTACGAGGTCTATCACGGCGTGCGCATCCACGATAACGCCCTTGTTGCCGCGGCAACGCTTTCAAACCGCTATATAAGCGACCGTTTCCTGCCCGATAAGGCTATTGACCTTGTCGATGAAGCCTGCGCGCTCATCCGCACGGAGATAGACTCCATGCCGGCGGAGCTCGATGATATGCGCCGCAAGATCATGCAGCTTGAGATCGAGGAGACCGCGCTCAAGAAGGAGACCGATAAGCTCTCTCAGGACAGACTTGCAAAGCTCACCGAGGAGCTTGCAAACCTCAAGGATGAGTTTAACGAGCAGAAGTCCCGCTGGGAGGCCGAAAAGGGCAGCGTGGACGAGGTCAAGAAGATAAAGAGCCAGATCGAGCAAATGAATGCCGATATCGAGAACGCTCAGCTCAGATATGAGTACGAGACCGCCGCAAAGCTCAAATACTCCGACCTGCCCGCGCTTGAAAAGAAGCTCGCCGAAGCCGAAAAGCTCAGCGAGGAGCGCAAGAGCAGCAGCATGGTGCACGACACCGTGACCGAGGAGGAGATAGCCGGCATCGTCGCAAAGTGGACGGGCATTCCCGTGTCGAAGCTGCTTGAGGGCGAGCGCGAGAAGCTGCTCAACCTCGACAAGGTGCTGCACAGATCCGTCATCGGTCAGGACGAGGCGGTGCAGAAGGTCACCGAGGCGATCTGGCGCTCACGTGCCGGCATAGGCGACCCGAACAGACCTATCGGCTCGTTCATGTTCCTCGGTCCCACCGGCGTCGGCAAGACAGAGCTTGCAAAGGCTTTGGCAAGATGCCTGTTTGACGATGAGCACAACATGGTCAGGATCGATATGACCGAGTACATGGAGAAGTTCTCCGTGTCCAGACTTATCGGTGCTCCTCCGGGATACGTCGGCTATGACGAGGGCGGTCAGCTCACCGAGGCGGTGCGCAGGAAGCCGTATTCGGTCGTGCTGTTCGATGAGATCGAAAAGGCGCATCCTGATGTGTTCAATATCCTGCTTCAGATCCTTGACGACGGCCGCGTGACCGATTCTCAGGGACGCACGGTGGACTTCAAGAACACCATCATCATCATGACCTCTAACCTCGGCAGCCAGTATCTGCTCGACGGCATCAGCGAAAACGGCGAGATCGAGGAGGGCGCAAGAAATCAGGTCATGGCTGCTCTGCGTCAGCAGTTCAGACCGGAGTTCCTCAACCGCCTTGACGAGATAATCTGCTTCAAGCCCCTCACCAAGACCGAGCTTGACGGCATCATCGACATTCTCACCGCGGCGCTCAAGAAGCGCCTTGAGGACAAGAGCCTCGGCCTTGAGATCACTCCCGAGGCAAAGCAGCTCATCATCGAGCGCGGCTTCGACCCCGTGTTCGGTGCGCGTCCGCTCAAGCGCTATCTGCAAAGCACCGTCGAAACGCTTATTGCGCGTGCGATACTTGCAGGCGATATGCCCGCAGGTCACGTTATAAGGATAAGCGTCAAGGACGGCGAGCTGTGCTGCGAATAAACCAAAATCACCCGTGTCGCATAGACACGGGTGATTTTTTCATATCGGTATTTAATTCTACAAGCTCCGAAGTCTAATCAGAACGCGACGTGCATGAACAGAGCCACGCAGCAGAGGATGAGCGCGAGGGGAACGTAGACGTAGCGCCCGATGCTGTACCAGAGGTTGCCGCGCTTGGCGGTGCTGCCGGTGTTTACGGCGTCGAGAAGCTGATCCTTTTTCATGACGTAGAACCAGGAGATGGCGCCGAGGGTCGCGCCGATGGGGATGATGTAGATAGAGACGAGATCCATCCACGGGCCCCACTTGGAGATGGTCTCCATGCCGATGCCGATGCCGAGGACTATTACGCAGATGATGAGCAGAACCACGGTGCGGCTGAGCTTGGGGAACTTGTGCATAAGAGACTCCGCAACGGCCTCGAACATATTCTGAAGCGAGCTCACGCCGGCGAATATCATCGCAACGTAGAGGATTATCGCAAACAGGCGGCCGAGCGGGAGATCCTGCAAAATGGTCGGCAGAGTTACGAACAGCAGACCGGGACCTGCGCCGATGTCCTGACCGTAGGAGAAGCAGGCGGGGATGATGACGAGCGCGGCAACGACGGCGGCAATAGTATCAAACAGCGCGGTGTGGCGCGCAACGCCGACGACGTCCTCTCCGTCGGAGAGATATGCGCCGTAGACTATCATGCCGCTGCCCGTGACCGACAGCGAGAAGAATGCCTGACCCATTGCCCAGATCCAGATCATCGGGTCTGTCAGTGCCTCCCAGCGCGGGGTGAACATAAACTTATAGCCCTCGTCCGAGCCCGGCAGGAACGCAACGCGCACCGCGAGCACGAGGAAGATGAGGAAAAACAGGGGCATCATGACCTTGTTGGTCTTTTCGATGCTGTGCGCACCGAGGAAAAGCGTCAGCAGGGTGCCGACGACAACAATGACGTGGAAGGGAATGACCGAGTACGGTGTGGAGGAGAACTCTCCGAACCACACTGCGGTGTCTGCGGTCATGAGCGTGCCGGCGACAGAGTCAAACAGCGCCTTGAGGATATAGGTGACGATGACGGCGTAGCCGATGGCGATGCACAGCGAGCCGGCCAGCGGCAGCCAGCCGAGCAGTCCGCCGACCTTGCCGGCCTTCTCGCCGCGGGTCGCCCATGCGTTTTGATACGCGCCCAGAGTGCCCGTGCGTGCGCGTCTGCCCATGGCAAACTCCGCGGGCAGTCCGACGTAGCTGAATATGAACACGAACAGCAGGTAGATAAGCAGGAACGCGCCGCCGCCGTTTGAGCCCATTTTGTTCGGAAAGCCCCAAACGTTGGCCATTCCGACCGCCGAGCCTACCGAGGCGAGGATAAAGCCCCATCGACTGGCGAAGCTTTTTGTCTTCTTCATTTTCTCTCTCTCCTTCATATTATGCCAAAGTCCTCTTCATCGGAGGACTTTTTCATT
>USPI01000124.1 GCA_900556535.1 uncultured Eubacteriales bacterium
TTAAATATTGATTAAATTTCTGCGTCTGCAATACTTTCTATGACAGCACAGGCTTTTGCTGCCTGGCGGCGCGAAATAAACGGCGAGAAGCTTATGCGAACGGTGCCTGTTTCGACGGTGCCCGCGCTCTCGTGTGCAAGCGGTGCGCAGTGAAGTCCGCAGCGGGCTGCAATGCCGCGCTCGGACAGCCGCTCGCAGAAGGTCTCGCAGTCAAGCTTTTTGCAGCGGAACGAAAGTACACCCGCCTGAGTGCCGGCGCTTCCCGAAAACACCTCAAGCGTCGGAGTGCGCTTTAGCCTTTTTGCACAGTCAAGGCAAAGCGAGCGCTCATATGCACCGATACGCTCGGGAGTCAAGCGAAGAACGTATTTCATTCCCTCACACAGACCGGCAATGCCGACCACGTTGTGCGTCCCCGCCTCCGCCCTGTCGGGCAGATACTCCGGCATGGTCTGCACCCTGCTTTCAGAGCCCGTGCCGCCGCTTATAATCGGCTCGGGCTTCCGTGAGCACAGGAGTATTCCCGTGCCCTGCGGACCGAGAAGTCCCTTGTGTCCTGGCATTGCGATGAAAGCGGCGACCAGCCGTGAGGCGTCAAGCGGCTCTATCCCTGCCGACTGCGAGGCGTCTATTATGAGCGGCACACCGCACTTGGCGCACATATCGGCTATCTCGTAAACGGGCTGCACAAAGCCGAACACGTTTGAAACGTGATTGCACACGGCAAGCTCCGCGCCGTCGTTGAGTTCCTTTTCAAATGCCTCAAGCACGGACTGCGGGTCAAACAGCTTCCCCGCCGCAACGCGTATGTCCGCGCCCATCTCACGCAGAGGTCTCGTCACCGAGTTGTGCTCATAGCCCGATATGACGATGCGGCTGCCTTCGTGCGCAAGTGTTTTTATCGCAATGTTGAGTGCATGAGTTGCGTTCATTGTGAAAACAACGTTCTCGGGAGCATCAAAATTAAACAGGCGGCAGGCAAGCTGTCTGCATTCATAGACCTTTTCGGCTGCATTCATGGCAGCGCCGTAGGCTCCGCGCCCGGGGCTTGACATGCTGTTCATCGCGTTGAGCATTGCGGTCTTAACGGCAGGCGGCTTTAAAAAGCTCGTGGCGGCGGAATCGAGGTATATCATAGCGTCACCTCCGAGCAAGAGCCGTCGTCGCGCTGCAAAAACACCTTGCCCTGCAAGAGCCCCGCGCCCTTCAGTATTGCCGCTGCCTGCGCAGCCCTGCGCGGCGAGACGCTCACACTATAGCTGCATCCTCCCGCACTCAGCCCCGCCGGTGCTTTACGCACGGCGGCACTCACGGCGTTTTTCTCAAGCAATCGGGCTGCCGACTGTGCATAGGTAAGAGATCGGCACATAAATAAATAGCGCATAGTTATCCCCTTCTTCGATACTATGCTTTATTCTATGCGCCCGCCCGTTTGTGGGTTAAAAAAGACAGCCCGAAGGCTGTCTTAATCGATCAGTACCATTGCGTGAGCCGCAACGCCGAGCCCCTCGCCCGTGAAGCCGAGATGCTCCTCGGTCGTTGCCTTGACGCTGACGCGGCCAATATCAATACCGAGCACATCGGCATACACGGCGCGCATCGCGCCGACATATGGTTGGAGCTTGGGTCTTTGAGCTATGACGGTGCAGTCGATATTCACGACGACGAAGCCCTTTTTCTTTACGAGCTTTACCACCTCGCGCAGCATCTCTATGCTGTCGGCGTTGAGGTATCTGTCGTCACTGTCGGGAAACATTCTGCCTATATCGCCCACCGCCATCGCACCGAGCAGCGCGTCCATGAGTGCGTGAGTCAAAACGTCGGCGTCGGAATGACCGAGCAGACCCTTTTCGTATGGAATTTTTATTCCGCCGAGTATCAGGTCTCGGTCGGGAACGAGCTTATGGACATCATATCCGTGACCTATGCGCATTACTTTCCTCTCCTTTCGGTGAGGATACCCTCGGCAATATAGAGGTCTCGCGCAGTCGTGAGCTTAATGTTATCAGCTTCTCCCGCCACGACCGTGACTTTATAGCCCAGCGCTTCTACGGCGGAGCAGTCGTCCGTGAGATTCGTGCCCTTTTCATACGCCTTTGTGAGCGCTACCTTTATCATCTGCGCATTAAACACCTGCGGCGTCTGCATGAGGGCAACGAGGTCACGCGAGGGAGTCTGAGTTACAACACCCTTGGAATTGAGTATTCTCACCGTATCGGTCGAGGAAACGGCAGGTGCGGCGGCACCGTGCTCATCCGCGGCATGGACTACGCGGCCGATGAGATTTTCGGTTATGAACGGACGCGCACCGTCATGAATTGCTATGAGCGATGCCTTGTCGCTTGCGTGGCTCACGCCGATGAGCGAGGACTCAAGGCGGGTTTTGCCGCCGAGTATGACAAGGCTCGTCTTGCTTATGCCGTAGTTATGGCAGATATCCGCCATTTCCTGAAGGCTCTCCGCTTTGGTGACGACGATTATCTCGTTTATGCACTCGGATCTTTCGAGCGCTTCAAGAGTGTGCGCGATAACGGGCTTTCCGCCGATGGGCATGAGTATTTTGTCCTTGCCCATGCGCTGTGAGTTTCCCGCCGCAAGCACGACCGCCGTGCAGAAATCGCCGGCGGACTTGCTCTTAAACATTTTGCTTATGTTATCTATAATTGACATATGATTATCTCCGATCACAGCGCCGCATTCAGGCGCTCCTCTATTCCGTCATAGTCGAGCTTTGTTGCAACAACGAGCTCTGATATGAGTATCTGCTTTGCGGAGTGTAGCATTTTCCGCTCGCCCGTGGACAGTCCGCGCTCACTGTCGCGGCTCATGAGTCCCTTGACGACAGAGGCGACGGACATGAGGTCGCCGCTTTTTATCTTGTCCATATTCTCGCGGTAGCGCTTATTCCAGTTCGCCGTCATTTCGACTTCGATTGTTTTAAACGCATCCATTACGCGTTCGGCCTCATCCGCGGAAATTATCGAGCGAACACCGATGCTTTCGCATCCCAAGACAGGCACCATAACGACCATATCTCCGACCGGGAGCTTAAGAACGTAATAATCGCGCTGCTGACCGCTTATGCGGCGCGACACGATATTTTCAATAACGCCGGCGCCATGCAGCGGATGGGCGATGTAATCCCCGATACTGAACAAGACAACTCCTCCTTACAGATTTCTAATCTGATTATACACAATTTGTTGAATTTTTGCAAGGACATCAACAAATTTTCCTTGTAATATCAACAAAAATAGCCCGCCGGATACCCGGCAGGCTATTACAAACTGTTGAATCGATCAGTCTTCTACGAGCTCGCCCTTTGCCTGGCCGTCGGTGGAGACTTCGTAAACGAGAGCATCGGAGCCGTCGTCCTCGATCTCGGGGACTTCGACCTCGGCTGCTGCGGGCTCACCGAGAGCGCGGATGGACAGGGAGATCTTGTGATTTTCGGTGTCGATAGCGGTGATCTTTGCCTCGACGACGTCGCCGACGGAAAGAACCTCTTCGGGCTTGCCGATGCGGCGGTTTGCGATCTGAGAAATGTGGATCAGACCGTCAACGCCGGGCAGTACCTCTGCGAAAGCGCCGAAGGTCATGAGCTTTACGATCTTGACCTCTGCGGTATCGCCGACATTGTAGTTAGTGGTGAACTTGACCCAGGGATTCTCGTTGGGATCCTTGTAGCCAAGGGAGATCTTGCGCTTTTCCTTATCGAAGCTGATGACATAGACATCGACCTCGTCGCCGATCTTGAAGACCTCTTCGGGATTCTTGATGCGGCTCCAGGACATCTCGGAAACGTGGACCATGCCGTCAATGCCGCCGATATCGACAAATGCGCCGTAGCTGGTCATGGACTTAACAACGCCGTGATACTTCTTGCCGACCTCCATCTCGTTCCAGATGGCCTCTGCTCTCTCGCGGCGCTCCTTCTGGGCGACGGCGCGAATGGAGCCGACAACGCGCTTGCGGCTGCGGTTGACCTCGGTGATCTTAACGCGGGTCTTCTGCTTGAGAAGCTGATTCATGTCTGCTTCCTTGGGGAGGCCGGACTGAGATGCGGGAACGAATACGCGAACGCCCTTGACGTTAACGACAACGCCGCCCTTGTTGATCTCGGTAACGGTGCCTTCGAGGAACTCACCGCTCTCGACAGCCTCTTCGACTGCGTTCCAGCTCTTTGCTGCGTCAAGACGCTTCTTGGAGAGCATAACGGTGCCTTCAACGTCGTTTACGCGAACGACGACAGCCTCGATGGTATCGCCGACCTTGACAGCGTCTTCGACCTTGATGCCGTCATCGGTGAACTCGGTGGTGGGAATGAAGCCTGAATACTTGGTGCCGATATCGACACTGACTTCAGTGCCGGTAATAGCAACGACATAGCCGGTTACCTTATCTCCATTATATATAGTCTTGATGGATTCCTCCAGCATTTCGTCGAAGGACATCTCCTTCTCTTCTGCTGCGGCATCAATTTTGATTTCTTCGCTCATCTTTTTACTTACCTCCTTAATTATCCATGCAGGCGTGGAAGCGCCCGCCGTTACGCCGACCGACACAGCCGTCTTGAGCCTGTCCGTATCCAGCTCATCGGCATTTTCGATAAACTGGACCTCTTCACATTCCCTGCGGCATATCTCCGCAAGATGCACGCTGTTTGCGCTGTGTTTTCCGCCTATAACGACCATTGCATCGCACTGTGCCGCCAATTTTGCGGCCTCTTCCTGACGCATGGATGTTGCACCACATATTGTATCAAACATCTGAAGATTTGTACATCTTTTTTTTAAGAAACTTGC
>USPI01000125.1 GCA_900556535.1 uncultured Eubacteriales bacterium
GGTGATGACGGCAAGTACGACGGAGAGGTACGCAAGAAAGCCGTAGCTCAAAAACATCTTGCCGAACCAGCCGCAGTCATCCGCAAAGGGCAGGTAGGTGCTGAACACCTTGCTTGTTGCCGAGAGGGTAATGGACGGCACCTCGGCGTTTGTCAGCTTTATGAGCGAGCCGCCGAAGAAGTTGCCGATGCCGATGCCGAAGGTCGTCATTGCAAGACCGGTGACGTTCTGATTTGCCCTGAGCGTAACGGTCAGGAAGCAGTAGAGAAGGCCCATCAGCAGCGAGCCGAGAAGGCACGAGAGCAGGGGTATCATGAGCGTGAGGAAGGTGTTCATTTCCGACGCGGACTGCTCGTACAAAAACGCGCCGATGACTCCGCAGATGCCGCCGACATACATGATGCCGGGGATACCGAGGTTGAGGTTGCCGGATTTTTCTGTGATTATTTCGCCGGTGCCGCCGAAGAGCAGAGGCACGCCCTGCATGACTGCGCGCGGGAAAAAGGATACTATATCAAACATTTTCCGCCGCCTCCTTTCCCGCAGACTTGCGGAAGCTGAGCTTGTAGCTTATGAAGAACTCACAGCCGATAATGAAGAACAGGATTATGCCGGTGAGAATATCCGAGAAGGAATGGTTCAGACCGAAGTTCGTGGATATTGCGCCCGCGCCCTTGTCGAGGAAGGCAAGCAGCAGGCTTGCAAAAACCATGATGATGGGGTCAAACTTGGCAAGCCACGAGATCATGACCGCCGTGAATCCGCGGCCGCCGGAGAGCGTGGTGGACAGGGTGTGGTCGGTGCCGGAAACGAGCAGGAAGCCGACAAGTCCGCAAATCGCGCCCGACAGGAGCATCGTGCGGATGATGACCTTCTCGACCTTGATGCCGACATAGCGCGCGGTGCGCTCGCTCTCGCCGACGACGGACAGCTCGTAGCCGTGCTTGGAGTAGTTAAGATAAACGTACACGGCGACGGTCAGCACCGCGATGATGATAACATTGAGCATATACTTGCTGCTGCCGACCTGCGGGAGCCAGCCGAGCTGAGTGCTCTGATTTATGATGCCGACCTTACCCGAGCCCTTGGGCACCTCCCAAATGATGACGAAAAACGCGACGAGCTGAGTCGCAACGTAGTTCATCATGAGGGTGAACAGTGTTTCGTTGGTGTTCCACTTTGCCTTGAAAAACGCAGGTATTCCGCCCCAGACGGCGCCGGCTGCGATGCTTGCAGCGCAGCTTACCGCGATGAGCAGACCGTTGGGCAGCTTATCGGCAAGGCAGATCATGCACGCCGCCGCCGCAAGGCAGCCGGTGAGTATCTGACCCTCGCCGCCGATGTTCCAAAACTTCATTTTAAAAGCCGGAGTGACCGCGAGCGACACGCCCAGCAGGATAGCGGTGTTTTGCAGCAGTATCCACAGCTTGCGCTGCGAGCCGAAGGAGCTGTCGATCATGGTCGCGTAGACGCTGATGGGGTTTTCGCCCGTGACGGTCATGGTGACTATGGCGCAGACTATGAGTGCGACGACTATGGCAAGCAGACGAATGCCCCATGCCCTGTACCACGGCAGTGCGCCGCGCTTTACGATGTGGATAAGCGGCTCTTTGTTATTATTCTTCATCGGCCTTCGCGCCTCCCAGCTTCGTCATCATCATGCCGACGTCGCGTTTTTTCGCGCCGCGGCCGGGAACTATTCCGCTGACCTTGCCGCCGCACAGGACGAGTATCCTGTCGCACAGCTCAAGCAGAACGTCAAGATCCTCGCCGACGTAGATAACGGCGACGCCGCTCTTTTTCTGGCGGTTTATAAGATCGTAGATCGTGTAGGACGAGTTGATATCAAGTCCGCGCACGGCGTAGGCCGTGAGGAGCACTGTCGGCGCCGAGGCGATCTCGCGTCCGACGAGCACCTTCTGCACGTTGCCGCCGGAAAGGCGGCGCACGGGGGTGCTGATGCCGGGGGTAACGACCTCGAGCTCGTTAACGACATTTTCCGCGAGCTTGCGCGGGCTCTTGCGGTCGGTGAATATGCCTTTGCCGCGTCTGAACGAGCGAAGCATCATATTGTCGCCCAGGTCCATGTTTGCGACAAGACCCATGCCGAGTCTGTCCTCGGGCACGAAGGAGAGCACGACGCCGAGGTCTGCGATGGAAAGCGGGTCCTTTCCGAGTATCTCCTCTCTCTCGCCGTCGTCCTTTATGTAGCTTATGCTGCCGCTTTCGGTCGGCTGAAGTCCGGCGATCGCCTCAAGAAGCTCCTTCTGACCGCAGCCGGAGATGCCTGCGATGCCGAGTATCTCGCCGCTGTTTGCGGTGAAGGAAACATCGTCAAGCTTCAAAATGCCGTCGATGCTGCGCACGGTGAGGTTTTTGACTTCTATTCTGGGCTTGGGATCGACGGGGTCGGGACGGTCGATGTTCAGCTCGACCGGGTGACCGACCATCATGTTGGTCATTTCCTGCGCATTGGTGTTCTTCGTGGGCATATCGCCTATGAACTGACCGTGGCGCAAAACCGCAACGCGGTCGGAAAGCTCCTCGACCTCGTGCATCTTGTGGGTGATTATGACTATCGCCTTGCCCGCATCACGCATACCGCGCAGAACGGCAAAGAGCTTGTCGGTCTCCTGCGGGGTGAGCACCGCCGTCGGCTCGTCAAGAATGAGAATGTCCGCGCCGCGGTAGAGCACCTTGACGATCTCCACCGTCTGCTTCTGCGAAACGCTCATCTCGTAAATGTGCTGGTCGGGATCGACGTCAAAGCCGTAGGTGTCGCAGATCTCGCGGATCTTTTTCGACGCCGCCTTGAGGTCGAGCTTGCCCTTGCCCTCGAGACCGAGAATGATATTCTCCGTCGCGGTGAGCACGTCAACGAGCTTAAAATGCTGATGGATCATGCCGATGCCGAGGTTGAGCGCATCCTTGGGGGAGCGTATGACGACGGGCTTGTCGTCGATGAATATCTCGCCCTCGTCGGGGAAATATATGCCCGAAAGCATATTCATAAGGGTCGTTTTGCCCGAGCCGTTTTCGCCCAGAAGCGCCAGGATCTCGCCTCTGTATATGTCGAGCCATATCTTGTCGTTAGCTTTGACCGTGCCGAAGGATTTTGATATATTCCTCATCTTCACGGCGGCGTTTTTGTTATCCATCTCTTCACTCCCAATGTGTAATAGTGGCAGCGCAGGAAAAAGCGCGAAGCGCTTCATGCTCTTTCCTGTGCAGCCGAATAAGTTGGCTAAAGGAAGCTCCGTAGAAATGCGGAGCTTCCTTTTACAATTACTAAGCTTTAGATTATGGGGTTATCAGCCGCCGAAGTTGGTGTCGAGGAGGTTGATGCCGTCGATCTGTACGGCGAAGTAAGGAGCGGAGCGGAAGGTGGACTCGAGGAATGCGCCGTCCTTAACGACCTCGGTGTCGGGGGTGTAGTCCTTATCGGTGTCGACGTCTGCCATGTAGCTGTCAAGCTGCTTGCCCTCGACGGTGAAGGTGGTGATGTCGAAGACCTTCAGGCTGCCGTCCTCGAGCTTTGCCTTTGCTGCGGCGATCGCGTCTGCGGTGCCCTCTGCTGCGACTGCCTCGTTAACGTCGGTCAGAACGACGGAGCCGGTTGCAAGGCTGCCGGTCCAGTCGGCGTCGATCGCGGTGCCGTTCATGAGTGCCTTGATCGCGTACTCGTAGTAGGGAGCCCAGTCAATGCGGGAGGAAACGATAAAGGTGTTGGGGCAAGCGCTGATGGTGCTGCCGTTGTAGGAAACGTTGGGAACGCCGGCCTTCTCGCAAGCGGAGGGAGCGCCCATGGAGTCGGCGTGCTGGCTGATGAGCTTGCAGCCGCCCTTGATGAGCTTGTTGGCTGCTTCCTTCTCTGCGGTCTCATCGTACCAGGAACCGGTGAAGGTTACGTCCATGGTAACGCTGGGGCAGACGGAGCGAGCGCCGAGGAAGAAAGAGGTGTAACCGGAGACGACTTCTGCGTAGGTGAATGCGCCGACATAGCCCATCTTTGCCTCGTCAGCGGTGATGTCACCGTTCTCGATCATCTCGTTGAGCTTGAGGCCGGCTGCGATACCTGCGAGGTAGCGGCCTTCGTAGATGGAAGCGAATGCGTTGTGGTAGTTAGCAAGACCTTCGGTGTGTGCGAGGGTGCCGGTGGAGTGGCAGAACTGAACGTCGGTGAACTCCTTGGCTGCCTCGATTATGAAAGGCTCGTGGCCGAAGCTGTCGGCGAAAATGATGTTGCAGCCTTCCTCGACCAGCTCAGCAGCTGCGTCGTAGCACTTCTGATCCTCGGGAACGTTCTTCTTGAAAACGTACTGGCTCTCGTCGAGGCCGAGGTCCTTGCAAGCCTGCTCGGCTGCGTTCATGAAGTTGAGGTCATAGGTGGAGTTCTCATCGTGCAGGAATATGAATCCGACCTTGATCTTGGCATCGTCTTTCTTGTCGTTGTCCTTTGCATCGTTGTTGCCGCAGGCACACAGTGCGAACACCATTGCAAGTGCCAGAAGCAGTGCAGTAATCTTCTTCATCATTTTCGGTTATCCTCCAAAAAATCTATTACAAAACCCTTGCGGGCTTTGATACAAAACAAAAACGCCGGTCACTGGAATGAAGTGACCGACGAAAAACCAAAGCCAAGGGAGAAGCATAAC
>USPI01000126.1 GCA_900556535.1 uncultured Eubacteriales bacterium
CGGCGGCAACAACGATCGTCGAGGCGGCCGTCGTAACGACCGCAACGGCTCCGATAACTCCGAGCGCAACGGCTCCGGGAAGGTTATCTGCTTGACTGCTTCAGCATGTCGCTGTTTAACCACCGCACAGATAAATACGGCGGTGACCTGCGCGGCAGACTGCGTTTTGCAACTGAGATTGTCCGGAAAATTAAGAAATACTGTGGAGAGGATTTCCCTGTCATACTTCGCTTTTCTCTCAAAAGCTATATTAAAGACATACGTCAGGGTGCCGTCCCCGGCGAGGAATTCACGGAACTCGGGCGTGATATCGAGGAAGGACTTGAGGCTGCAAAAATACTTGTTGAGGCGGGTTATGACGCACTCGACGTTGACGCCGGAACATATGACAGTTGGTACTGGGCTCATCCGCCTATGTACTTTGACAAGGGAGTCTATCTTCAGTTTGCCGAGCAGGTCAAGAAGGTCGTAGACGTTCCCGTGCTTGCCGCGGGACGAATGGATGATCCCGATCTTGCGGCTCAGGCTCTGCTTGACGGACGCTGCGACATGATCGGACTTGCCCGTCCGCTCTTGACCGAGCCGGATTATGTGAAAAAGGTGCGTAACGGGGAGCTTGAGCTTATCCGCCCGTGCCTGTGCTGCCATGAAGGCTGCTTCGGACGCGCGTTTGACGGCGCCGTCGGCTCGTGTGCGGTCAATCCGGAGTGCTCGAGAGAGAGACTTGTCGGCATAAGACCGGCTGCCGAGAAAAAGCGTGTTGTCGTTGTCGGCGGAGGTCCTGCCGGTCTCGAGGCAGCACGCGTGAGCGCAATGCGGGGACACAGCGTTACCTTGCTTGAAGCAAGCAGCGCCCTTGGCGGTGCTCTCAAGCCTGCCGGAGTCCCGCACTTCAAGCAGGCGGACAGAGACCTTGTTGCGTGGTACGGTGCTGCGCTGAAAAAGCTCGGCGTTGATGTTCGGCTCAATACACGCGCGGACAAGGCAGCAATAGATGCATTCAACCCGCAGACGGTGTTCGTAGCAGAGGGTAGCACCCCTAAAAAGCTGAATTTACCCGGAGCCGACGGAAGCAATGTTGTGAGTGCGCTTGATGTGCTTGAAGGAAAGACCGAAGTAGGCAATTGTGTCGTGGTCATCGGCGCGGGCCTTGTTGCCTGCGAATTGGCTCTTCATCTGCTGCAAAACGGTCATAACGTGACCATACTTGCACGCCGCAAGCTCCTGCGTTCGAGCAAGCTGCCGGCAATGAACGAATTCATGCTCCGAGACCTGCTCGTGTTCCACGGTGCAAACATCGTAGAGGGCGCCGATCTTAAGAGTATCGATGCAGGCGGCGTTCACTACGAGCATGACGGCGCAGCTGCGATTGCCGAAGGCGATACCGTTGTAGCTGCGGTCGGTATGAGTGCAAATCACACCGTATTTGATTCCATACGCAACGATTATGAGGACGTCATCGCACTCGGTGACGGTCGTCGTGTGCGCAATATTATGGGCGCTGTTTGGGATGGATACGAGGCAGCTCGCTCGCTGTGATTCCTCCCTGAAATTCGATACTTCCCTTTCATGATATACAAAGAGCCGCATACTTCGTTTCGGAGTATGCGGCTCGAATTTTATTTATTCGGATATTAAATTCTCTTCCACTTTGCGCCGTTGGGAATGTCGGTGACCTCGATGCTCTGAGCCTTGAGCTCATCGCGGATGCGGTCTGCCTCGGCAAAATTCTTCGCCTTCTTTGCGGCGGCGCGGGCCTTGAGAAGCTCCTCGACTGCGGGGTCGGCTTCGCCGCTCTCGGATATGACGGTGAACTCCGCACCACCGGAAACCGCCTGCTTTTTGAGCTCATCGCGGCGGGCGTTTGCCTTTTCGATAAGGCTGAGGCTCAGCACGCGGTCAAAATCGGCAACGGCGGCGAGCTTGGTGTCGTCATTGGTCTTGCACTTGAGAACGTCGTAGAGCGCGGTGACGGCGAGGGAGGTGTTGAGGTCATTGTCCAGCGCTGCGACGAATTTCTCCTTGAGCGCGTTAAACGCAGCCTCTTCAACGGGCTCGCCTGCGGGCACGAGCGCCGCGATGCGGTTAATGAGCTTATTATATGTGCCCTGCGCATTGTCGAGGTTTTCCCAAGAGAAAACGAGCGACTTGCGGTAGTGGCTCTGAAGGCAGAACAGGCGGTAGGCGAGTGGGTCGTAGCCCTTTTCCTCAAGCAGGGAGACCGTGAGGAATTCGCCCTTGGACTTGCTCATCTTGCCGGAATTTGTGTTCAGATGCAGAACGTGCATCCAGTAATTGCACCACTTGTGGCCGAGGTAGGACTCGGACTGCGCGATCTCGTTCGTGTGGTGGGGGAAGGCGTTGTCGATACCGCCGCAGTGGATGTCGAGGTCCTCGCCGAGGTGCTTCATGGATATGCCGGAGCACTCGATGTGCCAGCCGGGGTAGCCCACGCCCCAGGGGGAATCCCACTTGAGCGCCTGATCCTCGAACTTGGACTTGGTGAACCAGAGAACGAAGTCGTTCTTGTTGCGCTTGTTGGTGTCCTCCTCGACGCCCTCGCGCACGCCGACGTCAAGATCATCCGCGTTAAAATCGTTGAAGATGTAGTAGCGCTCGAGCTTGGAGGTGTCAAAATACACGTTGCCGCCGGCAAAATAGGCGTAGCCCGTGTCCATGAGCTTGGTGATTATTTTGATGTACTCGTCGATGCAGTTGGTGGCAGGCTCAACGACGTCGGGGGTCTTGATGTTGAGCCTTGCGCAGTCGTCAAAGAACGCATCGGTGTAGAACTTTGCGATGTCCATGACGGATTTGTGCTCACGCTTTGCGCCCTTGAGCATCTTGTCCTCGCCCTCGTCGGCGTCGCTGGTGAGGTGACCGACGTCGGTGATGTTCATGACGCGCTTGACGTTGTAGCCGACGTAGCGCAGGTGCTTTTCGAGAACATCCTCCATGATGTAGGATCTGAGGTTGCCGATGTGGGCATAGTGATATACCGTCGGGCCGCAGGTGTACATCTTGACTATATCGGGGTGATTGGGAACGAAGTCCTCTTTCTTTCTTGTTGCAGAATTATAAAGCTTCATACTAAACTCCTTATGAAAAAATAAAGCCTCTCATGAGTATATACTCATGAGAGGCGTAGCTTACGCGGTTCCACTCTCTTTTGTAGCTTTCCGTGACCAATAACGCGGTCGGACGCGGAGGCATTTCCTCCTCCGAGGCTCGCGGATGCATTTCCTTCGCTGTCCCGCGGCAAAGCTCTCAGCCAATGTCAATGCCTCTCTGGTCGGGCAGGGGAGAAGTACTTCTTCCGTTCAGCGCCAATGAAATATTACCATCGCGGCGTGTCCGTGTCAAGCGCTGTGCTTGAACACGCCGATGTTTTTAACGAAGTATTCAATGCCGGAGTAGAGCGTCGTCACGAGGATGAGCACCCAGCATATGACGGCGATGATATCCGGAGCGGGGAACCAGGGACGGGTGGCGACGATGAGAATGCCCAAAGCGACCATCGTGACGCCGGTCTTTATTTTGCCCGACCACGCAGCGGCAATGACAATGCCCTGCTCGACGGCGAGAAGTCTCAGTCCCGAAACGCCGAACTCACGCAGCAGCACGAGCGCCACGACCCAGCCGGGCATCAGTCCGACCTCGACGAAATAGCACATTGCCGACAGCACGAGCATCTTGTCCGCAAGAGGGTCCATGAACTTGCCGAAATCGGTCACAAGATTGTACTTTCTTGCGAGCCTTCCGTCAACGAGGTCGCTCATGCACGCAATTATGTAAACCGCGAGCGCGATATACGGCAGCTCAAGGTACAAAAGCAGCATGAACACGGGAACAAGGATTATTCTTCCGATCGTTATCTTGTTGGGTAAATTCATAGTCACTCCTCCTCACCGATCAGGTTTCCGTCGTCGGAAACCGCAATGATGTTTACGGGCACGATGTTGCCCTGTCCGCCTTTTCCGCTGAAGTAAACAAGTCCGTCTATATCCGGCGAATCATAGCAGCTTCTGCCTATCCACTGCCCGTCATCGTCATGATCTGTGCAGAGCACGGGGAGCGTCCTGCCGACAAGCGAGGCGGCAAAATCGTCCATGATACGCTCTTGGATATCCATTATAAGATCCGCACGGTGCTGTGCCTGCTCAAAATCGCAGTGCTCCATCTCGGCTGCCGGCGTGCCCTCCTCGGGGGAGAAGGGGAAAACTCCGGCGCGCTCGATCTTTGCCTCGCGCAGGAACGCGCACAGCTGCTCGAACTCAGCCTCGCCCTCGCCGGGCAGACCCGCGATAAGGCTCGTGCGCAGAACAAGATCGGGTATGCGCCGCCTGAGCGTTTTAAACAGCTCGCGGATGTCGTCGCCCGTGCCGTGGCGGTTCATTCTCTTGAGGATGTCGTTATTTATGTGCTGGATGGGAATGTCCAGATATTTTACTATCTTCGGGTTTGAGGCAATTTCATCGATGAGCTCGTCGTCAAACTGGTCGGGATAGGTGTAGTGCAGCCTTATCCACTCCACGCCGTCGATATCGGATATTTTTCTGCAAAGCTCCGCAAGAGAGCGCTTTCCGTAAATATCCGTGCCGTAGCGCGTGATATCCTGCGCGATGACGATT